>CANIBL010000028.1 GCA_947466225.1 Deltaproteobacteria bacterium | reverse complement strand
GCTTGCTTGCAGATGGCCTTTGAATACGAGCATGCAGATCGATGCCCCCTCATTCTCCAAACCGGGCTATCCCTCTTTCCCAGCAGCTGGCGACTGAATTTTCTCTACGGATATATCAATACCCAATTTCTCCACCAACCCGCTCAAGGCGCCTACTACTACCGACTGGCAGCACAGCAACCTGAGGCACCGCTTTTTGTTCATACCTTGGGAAAATCTCCACCCCACTTACCTCGATAATTACTTGTTATTCTTTCCAATTTAGCTCTCCCTCTTGATCTCCCTTCCTCCTTATGTCACTCTGGCAATTCTTCATACAAAGGATTGCCATGATTCCAAGCGAAGCCGATATCAAACGAGAACGAGACGCAGCTCGGGTATTGCGAAAATCTCCCTGGTGGAAAGCCAAAACCCATGCTGCCCCCCAGTGCTACTACTGCAAGGCGCCTCTCACACCAGAGGAAGTGACCATGGATCATATCCTTCCCTTGGCTCAGGGAGGCAAAAGCACCAAAGGGAACGTCGTTATCTCCTGTAAGCCATGCAATACGAAGAAAGGCGCCGCTTCCAATATAGAAACTATTTTGGCACATCCGGATTTTTTACCTCCTGCGTAGCCGCAGCTAGAGATTTTTTCCCCTCTACCACACCACCTACTCCACAGGGGAGGTCGCAGCAGAATACAGTCGCTCTATCCGCCCACATTCATGCATATTTCTGAACAAGAAAGGAAGATGATATAATTGTAACCACTCATTCTGGTTCGATTATCTTTTTTTAGGAGTCTGTATGAAACGCTGGAATCGTGGCCTTCTTCTTTTATGCAGTTTTATCTCTTTTCCTCTTCAAGGCTTAGCTGATGCTGAAATTCGCGGAGGAAAAAACGTTTCTGCTGGCGTTGGGTATGGTTTTTTGGGTGGAATTGGGATGCCAGGTATATACGGAGCGTGGCACCAATCCTCAAATTTGCAGTTAGGCCTTGCCTATAGCCAAGGAAGCGCCAATTTAGCTGGAAGCGTTCCTTCTGACGACACAGTTAAAATAGAGAAGTTAACCGCATCTGCCAAACTAGCCGACGTACAGGCACGATACTTTTTTGGCAATAGCTTCTCCGTCACCGCTGGACTCTTCTATCGTAACATCAAAACAGCGATGCGCCTGTCTGATCCTTTTGCTATCACTGTTGATGGCAGTACAACCAGTACCTCATACGGCTCAATCTTTTCTATCGGTAATCAATGGCAGCTGGAGAATGGGGTTCATTTTGGGTGTGATTGGCTCGGTATCACAATCCCCCTCCAAGGTACGAGTAGCTCTGATGTATCGGCCTCTGGTTTTTCCGAAACCGGAAAAAAGGATCAGCAAGATATTCAAGACAAATTAGCCAAAAACTTTCAAAGTGCTTCCCTCTTTACCTATTTAACACTTCGAGTCGGCTACTCATTCTAAACTTGGCCCCACTTCTATCACCGCAGTTTTTTCCTCCTCCACCATCTGCTCCACAGGGGATTTGGTGGAGCTGAGCCACCATGTCAATCCGATCAACATCATACTACCGAGGAGAAGGGCCACAACCCAGGCCCCCACTTGGTCCATTTTCATTGCCATCGTGTTCCCTCACAAAAAGAGACGGATAGGCTAACTATACCATATTGTTCTTTACTCCTCAGCAGCAGCTTGACTCAGGCCTTGTACATCCAAAATTTGTTGCTGGTAAGCCGCAACAATCTCTCTTTTATTTCGGATGACAAAGGATTCTAGGTTTTCCCCTTGCAAGGCAGCTTGGGTAGAATTGGCAGATCCGGTAATCAAGACTGGGCCTTTTGTGCCGGTGTTTTTTTGGAAAATATAGATCTTGTCATGCATCAATCCGCCCTCTGTATCCTGATAGAAGAACAGCTCAATGCCAAAGCGTTCCAACTTCTCTTGCGTACCCGGTTGCAACGCATCTACATCGAGTACCAAGAGAATGCGCACCTTTTTATGCTGCTGCCGTAGGTTAATCAGGGCGTTGATCACGTTGCGTTCCCGCAATCGATACAAAGCAGCAGAAATGCCCCCTTGCTCATTGTCAATGTAGTCAATCAATGCAGGTCTAATGCGGGCTTTATCTGCTGCAACCGAGGTAAACCAACATTCGTCGATTCCCTCTTGATCTGCAACCACCACTGCTGCTGCTTGCGCTGGCGGCCCCCAAGCAGGTTTTTTGCTGGCTACTTTTGCTTCTGACTTAAAGAGAGGCGATTTTTCAAACCGCCCAATCAAGGGCATGTGCTTTTGCTGTTGTTTTTCTAGGGTTTCTACCATCTCCAAGGATTCTTGCAAGGAACGTACCTCTAAGGTGGTGTGTTCGATTTGCCACACATGTTGGGCTTTTTTTGCTGCCGGCGCCTGTTGATATTCCTTTTGATACCGAGCTAAATGCGCCTCTTTTTGGTTTTGCAATTTCTTCAACAATTTTTGCATCTCAAAAAGCAATGTCTCGACATTGGCATTGGAATCACCGGAAAAGAACCCCGGGGCTTCCATTTTTCGAAAAGCGGCCAAAATATCTGTGCGAGTCAAAAATTTGAAATCCACTTCATCCTTAATTGGCATATCCTCGTTAGCCTCTGCTTTGATTTCCAACGAACGAAGCTTGCCTCTTGCACTCCACAGATGGAATTTTTCTTCCCCTGTCAACGGCACATTCTGATTCATTTTCTCCAAGGCAGCCAAAAAATGCATATCCTTAGACTTAAGAGCTTTATATAACCCAATGTTCATTTTGGTTTTCAGCTCCGAATCTTCTATATCCGGAAATTGTTGGGCCAATTGAATCATCTCTGCTTCTGAGATGGCAGCCACAGTCGAAACCACATCAGCTAAAGCCGTAGGAGCTGCGACAGCTCCTCGCGCAGCTACACGAGGGACAGATTTTGCTGAAGCCGTACCACTTGCATGCCCCTGAGGCAGCATATGCGACAATCGATCAAATTCGGCTCGATACTTTTTGGCACAATCCCCTGTGTTGCGTACGGTAAAAGACTCGATATTACGTCCTCGTAGTCCTGCAGCAGAAGCATTGGCTGTTCCTGCGACCACCACTTCTTTGTAAGGACCGCTCGAGGCAAACAGAAAGAATTTGTGATGCATATCTCGATGGGTACCTGTTTGAGGAAACGTATCCACAATCAACTGAACCCCAGCACTTCGCAATTCTTTTTCCAAGCGCACATCCGAAATCGCTTCGGCATCTACTGCCATTCGAACTGGAACCCCTCTCTGGGCTGCAGCACTCAATGCATGTACAATCTCCCAATTGGTCAGGCGGAAAATTGCGGCATCGATCCCCTTCGTTTCATTGACAATGAGTTCGAGAAGAATGGGTTCAATATGGGCCTTTTGCTCTTCCCTTGTTGTAAATAAGGCAAAATCCAGCTGACCCTCCGGCTGCGCATAAGTAGCAAGCAAGGAGGCTTTCTCTCGGCGCCCCATTTTTTTCTGCATGACCGACCAAGGTGCGTGGGGGGAAGCCGAAGCTTGGGGGGAGGGAAGAGAGGAAGTAAAAGCCGGAGCTGCAACACCCATCTGCAACTGCAAAATTCTTTTGATCTCCTTCAATACTGCAACGGAAGCCTTCTTCCTATGCATCTCCAACGTCCAATGGGTTTTCAAATACGCATTAGTGGCTTGTTGTAAATTTCCTTGATCTCGTTGGTATAAGGCGGCCAAAAGGGTTTCATAGGCTTCCATCGCAGGAAAGTCTTGCAGAACGAAAAAACCGGGTGCATGAGTCCTCTTCAAGACTTCAGCATAGGGTTGCAAATAGGCATATGCCGTTTGATCCGGAGTCCGTTGCCCCATCGCTGGCATGGGCGTTACATTGATATGTTTTTCCTGGATAAAATACTCCAGGGTGAGAAACTTTTCGTAAGCGCCCCACAAACTCAGCTTTTCCTCCGAAGTCAGGGGAGGATGCTGACCCTGTACCCGTTCAATTAATCGAGTTTCTACAATTTGGTTCCAAGGCGTAAAAGCAGCTTGGACAGAAGTAGAAACAAAAAAAACACCCATGAATCTGACGAATAACCAAAAAAAAGAGAGGCTACGAAATGCACGCATGAAATTTCTCCCAATGAAAGAAACGGCGAAAGGACGCCGATTTTTAGTCAGCGCCAGACAGAAACCACACTATAAGGGGATATCGCAAGCGAGGCAGCAAAAAGGAAAAATGTAGTCTATTTACTTGATTCCACAGACTTTTTCTCTTCGGAATAATAAATCCACAATCCGAATCCAAAGAGAACCACGGAAACAGCAAATACCCAAGGAATTTGTTCATCAAGAAAAAACCAGCCAAAGAATGCAGCAAAAAGCGGAGTAACCAATCCACCAAAGGCAATAAAAGAAGCGGAATATCGCTTCAACAAAAATCCATATAAATTGTAGCAGATCCCGTTGGAAATGACGGCAATCAAGATAACACTCTGCAAGAAGTGCCAAGTATCGGTAACGGGAAAAGGATGCCAGCTTTCGCCAGCAAAATAGGAGTGCAACAAGGCCAACACACCACCAAATGTCATCCCAAAGCCGTTAGCTGCTAATGGCGTAAGTCCACCGGTGGTGACACACTTTTTGAGCAAAATCCATCCGAGAGAGCTACTAAATACTGCGAAAAAAATGGCAAGATCGCCCAAGGAAACCAACCCACCCAAGCTGCCCTCCATGGAACAAGTGGAGTGCTCGAGCACAATGGGCATTACCCCGCAAAAGCCAAGGCAAAGACCGATCCACTTTTTCCATGTCAACTTCTCACCCAGGACGAAGTAGGCCACGATGGCAGCGACAAAGGGAGAGAGACTATACAAAAAGCAGGCCCGGGCGGAGACCATCTTGGAGATGCCCCAGATTTCGGCAATGTTGGTGGCATAAATAGCAAAGAAGCCAAAGAGCACAATCCCGGGCAACTGTCGAAATCCTTGTCGAATGGCGCTGGGGTTTCGTATCCCTTGGTAGATCAGCAAAACCAATCCTGCCAAAAACATACGAGACCCAATGAGAAAGAATGGTTCGCTATACTGCAATGCCACTTTAAATAGGCTGAACAAACTGGCAAAAAGTCCGAAGAGTACGAGTACACCGACCATGCTGACATCCCTTGTTATGAACCTCCTACCGGATAGAACTGGGCAGAGGCTCCCAGTTCTTCCTCTATGCGTAGAAGTTGGTTATATTTTCCCACTCGATCGGTACGCGATGTAGAGCCGGTCTTAATTTGTCCCGCTCCACATGCCACCGCCAAATCCGCAATTGCTGTATCTTCTGTCTCCCCAGAACGGTGAGACACCATCACGCCAAAACCCGCTTGTTGGGCAAGTTCGATGCAATCCAGGGTCTCTGTCAAAGTGCCGATTTGGTTGAGCTTGATCAAAATACAGGTTGCCGCGCGAGTTGCAATGCCTTTTTGTAGATATGTACGGTTTGTCACAAAGAGGTCATCTCCTACGATCTGAACCTTGGCTCCAAGACGGGCTGTCAGCTGGGAAAAACCTTGCCAATCCCCTTCTGCTAAACCGTCTTCGATGGAAATGATGGGATATTTTTCCTGCAATTTTACCAATTTATCAATCATCTCCGCGGTAGAGAGCACCAGCCCCTCTCCCTCTAGATGGTACTTGCCTGACTTAAAGAAGGAGCTCGCGGCCACATCCAAGGCCAAGGCTACATCGGTGCCAGGTCGATATCCGGCCTGCTCAATTGCTTGCAAAATAAGCGCCAAAGCCGCCTCATTGGACTCGAGCTCAGGCGCAAACCCGCCCTCATCCCCCACAGCGGTGCTAAGTCCTTGTTTTGCCAAAATTTTCTTCAAGGCATGAAAGACCTCGACACAGGCACGCAACCCTTCACGAAAGGAGGGAAGCCCCACCGGTGCAATCATAAACTCTTGAAAATCCAAGCTATTGTTCGCGTGAGCGCCCCCATTGATGATGTTCACAAAGGGTACCGGCAAGCGACTACTGCGAATCCCTCCGAGATAGCGATACAGCGGAAGATGACACACCTGGGCAGCCGCCTTGGCGGCTGCCATGGATACGCCCAAAATGGCGTTGGCCCCCAAGTGGGATTTATTTTCTGTGCCATCGAGTTCGATCAAGACGCGGTCCAAGGCGCGCTGATCCAGCACGTCCATTCCCACCACTTTTGGCGCAATGTGATCCCGGACATTGCGTACCGCATGGAGTACGCCTTTTCCCATGTACCGCTTCGCATCCCCATCGCGCAATTCACACGCTTCTCCTTCTCCCGTAGAAGCACCGGAAGGAACCGCAAAAGTCCCGACGCATCCGGTCTCTGTGAGGATCTCCACCTCCAACGTAGGGGTACCTCGAGAGTCCAGAATTTCTCTTGCCAGTACATGTTGAATACGACTCATCGTGTTCTTCCTTTATATAAAATGGGCAAAAAAGAGAGCCTTGCATGCACTCATGCGGCGACCCCCCAATTGACACGGCCAGAAACCAGGGCTACAACAGGAGAATCTACACAGAAAGGATCAAAATGAAAGAAGCGTTTTTGCGAAAGAGCTGGAGAGAGTTTTTGCCAGAGGCCTTTTCTTGGGCCGATACCGTTCGCATCCAGTCAAGTACACCTATAGCCACCGGCCATCATTTTGTTCCGTTTCGTAAAAATCTCGAGGAAAAGACCTGCACACTCTTGAGCGATACCCTATCTACTCAAGCTAAGGAACAACTGCAACAAGCAGCTCAACGCACCGGCTGGAATGGCAATACGCCCGCTGATGTACAAATGGATGGCTCGACCTATACCTTGGTTCCCGTTTCGCCTCTATCCGCCTGTCCGCAACCCCAGTTCTTGCGTCAAATTGGCATCGATATTGCGATGTACCTGCAAGACCGAAATGTGCCCCAAGTGGCACTTCATGGCACACCTGGCAGCACAGTCGGCATCCTAGAAGGCGTATTTCAAGGCCAATTTCGTATTAGCATCAAGAAAGAAAAGAGCAACGGGAAAATCAAGATTCAAGAGATCTGCCTGTGCGAACAAACGGCTGTAGAGGCAGAAACAATTCGCTACCAACGCGCCCTGGCCAAAGCGCTATACCTCACACGCCTGATCCAGGAATGCCCCCCTAACTACATGACCCCAGAACGTCTTGCAGGCATCGCCCAAGATATCAGCATAGACTGTGGATTTACTTGCTCCATTCGCGGCCGAGAAGAAATTCTCTCCATGGGAATGGAAGCGTTTCATAGCGTAGGAAAAGGGTCTCACAATGAACCCAAACTCATCGTGATCGAGATCGCCGGCAAAGATATGACCCGCACCGTAGCGCTCGTGGGTAAAGGTGTGACCTTCGATTCTGGCGGCATCAGCTTGAAACCTGGTCTTCAGATGGATGAAATGAAGTACGATCTCTCTGGCGGCGCTTCCGTCTTGGGTACCGCACTACTCTTGGGGCAATTTCCACCCCCAACGCGCGTTGTATGCCTTGTCGGCGCTGTAGAGAACATGCCCGGGCACCATGCCACACGCCCCGGGGATATCGTCCATGCGCGCAATGGCAAGAGCATCGAAATTCTCAATACCGATGCAGAAGGCCGTTTGGTTCTCGCAGATCTTCTGTCCTACGCCGTGGATACCTATAAGCCGATGTTCATCGCAGACATCGCCACTCTCACCGGTGCTGTACTGTATGCTTTGGGTACCATGGGCGCTGCGTTGATCAGTAATAGCGATGCTCACGCAGAATGGGTGCTGCGCATTTCTCGAGAAGAAGGGGAGCCCCTCTGGCAGCTGCCGCTCTGGCCAGAAATGGAAAGAACCATCCAATCCAAACTCGCAGATTTAAAAAATATCGCATCTCCTGCAGTAAAAGCCGGTACCCTTGTAGGCGGGAGTTTCCTACGGGAGTTTGTTAAAGACACCCCATGGGCTCACATTGACACTGCAGGTGTTGCATGGAACTCCCTCGCAACGGGCTATCCTGCAATTGGGGGAAATGGATATGGGGTGAAACTACTTGCCAGCTTATGTTTGCGAGGGATGTAATCGAGGTAGTTTTCATGAGACGAGAGTGGAAGATCAGATATACGCATTTCTCCATTCTTCACTTTCTGCCGGCGTTCCCTGCGACTGCTTGTTTTTCAACTCCTGAAGCAAAATTTTCTTCGTCACGATTCCAACGCTATTCTCTGGCAATTGAATAAGAAAAAATAGAGCTCTTAAGGCAGGTTTCTCCGTCGGCTTTTCCTTCATCCGTACACACAATGCCGTAGAAAATGCCTGGCCAATGGCAGCTTCAATTTGCCGTAGATCCAACCCATACATCTCACTTGATTTCGCTACTTCTTTATAGTCCGCATCCGTCAAACACCAGATATCCTTATGCCCTTTCTTACGAATCATGTGTCGAATCACGAGTTCTCGCTGCTCCACAGAAATATCTTTGATCTCTGCTTGGTGCACAAACCGACTTAAAATCGGCTCTGGTATGGACTCACGGAAATTGGTGGTGGCGATGTACATCACCCGATCCAGAAAGTCTGCGTATTTCCCTCCACTCTGGGAAAAGTAATTTTGAAAAATGGAGGCCACTTGTTGGTTATGTGCGGCACTTCCTCCCTTGGCACCTTCGATGGTGAAAATGGCATCTACTTCATCGGTAAACAAGATCACGCGCGTATCATGGGCTAGAGCATACGCATAGGCCTGGTCAAAAAGACCGGCTAATAGTTGAGCCGACTCCCCAATCGCAGCTCGTTGAATCGTTTGCGTAGAAATCTTAAATGTTGGATATCCGGATACAGCAGATATTGCATGAGCCAATGTCGTTTTTCCGGTTCCTTTGGGTCCATATAACAATAGATTATTTAGAGCAGAAGAGCCGTGGTCCATTTGAGCCGCTAGATCGATCAAAAATCGCTGTACATGTCCATCCGGCATACCGGCATACCAATCTGCATAGGTTTTACCCGGCATATCACAGCGAAGGTCTAAAAATGCGGGATCCTCTTCTGTTCTTACGGCTGATCTTACAACACCCGGTACCCGATGCCTTCGATCTGGTGAGATAGAGGATGTATGCAGGGGCAACTTCCCGCTAAACCGGCTCTCGAACTCAAACTGCCGTTTTTGCATTCCGTCAAATTTCTCTCGCCATTTTTTCTTTTCTTCTACTGAAATATGCTCTGACATATGAATCAGTCCATATAAAAACTCATGGAGATGTTGAGCCTCCACATACTGATCGGCAGTGACTTGCAATCCAGGGAGAGTAGAGTCAAGCTCACCATGCATACCCTCTAACAACTGAACAATTTGTTGGATTCCTTCCGAGGTATTCTTTTGCATCTGATTGAGTTTTTTTATGCTACCTAGGGGATCCTGTTTCAGTTGTTCAATAGAAAGGGGCTCCTCAGCAGCGGAAGCGAACAAAGGAGTGTAGCAGACAGCAGCAGCACAGATGTTCATAGACAACAACCAGGTTCTCATGAGGCCTCCTGTGAGTGAAGAGCATGAGACCAAAATACGGCAGGAAAAACCATCTGCATAGATAGACAAAACCTGGGGTTTTTTTATACTGGGGGACTTTTTATACAGAGGAAACTGCGCAGCTGGTTGCCCTGTATAAAAAAATTACAACCCCACCAGCTGGGTCTGAATCCCCTCTAACTCCTCTGGTTGATGAGACACCACCACCATGGGAATCTGACTCCGCAAGTCCCCTAGTAGAGAATAAATCCAATTGCGACTCTCCTCATCCAAGCCCGAGGTCGGCTCATCCAACAAAAGAACCTGGGGCTCTAGCAACAAGGCCCTTGCGATACTGACACGCTGCTGCTGCCCTCCAGAAAACCGCAGGACCGACTCCTCAAGGCGATCGCATACCGCCTCCCACAACCCCACTCGAATCAATGCGGTAACAATTTTATCTCGCGCCTGATCCCGGGTTTCACCAAAATGAAATCGACGGGGCATGTAGAGATTGTCGAATAAACTGCCCGGCAACCATCCCGGCTGCTGCGATACCAAATGAATCCGACGTCGAAGCGAAAAAAGATCTTGAATTTGCGCCAACGGCGTACGCCTCCCTTTTGCATCTGGTACCCAAATTTCCCCTGTAACTTTTGAAGCCGGTACCCACTCCGGCTGCAGCCCTGTCAAACAAGCCAAAAGAGAAGATTTTCCCACCCCAGAGGGTCCTGTTAGCGCAAGCAATTCCCCCTGGTTCAAAGCAAAAGACACGCCCGCCCAAAGAATACGCCCTTCAATAGAGAGAGAAAGCCCTTCTACCTGCAAGAGAGGAACTCGCTTCATACTGTCCCTCGATTCAAGTTGCGACCTGGCGCAATGCTTCGACACAGCCCCAATAATATCCATGTGGCACCGATCCACAGACACCCCATCACAAACAGCTGCGCTCGCTCTTGGGGGTTTCGATATTGATCTGCAAGAAAAAAGAGATGAAAACTCAAAGGAGAAAACCGATCGTGCCAGCTGAGAGGGAAAGAAGCAAACGCCACAGCACCCGTAACCAACCCAATGGCAGTATCCTCAAGAGCACGTATTGCTGCCAATAGCGCTCCATGCCGCAAAAAGGGAGCCAAATGAGGCAGCACCACATGCCACCACATCCAAGTGGGGGAATATCCGAGGCGAGCCCCAGTTTTTTGCCACTCGCGGGGCAATTGCGCCAAACCTGCTTGTACCGTATAGACCATAGCCGGCAATGCTGCCACGGACAGGCACAAGACTGCCACCCCGATACATAGCTGAATCGAAGTGTACCCAATCTGTTGCAATGCGATAACGCTCAGCAACCCAGCAATCCCGATCCAAAGCGAAGGTATACTCGCCATAAATCGCAACATGGTTTCATTCCACCAGCGCCAGCTCCAAGAGGAGGTCAGAGAAATACGCACGGCAAGCCATGTACCCAGTGGCAGGACGATTCCCACCGTAGCCAATGCCAACAACAAACTGGTACAAAACGGTACCCACCAGGAAACCCATTGCGCAAAAGCGGTAACCCGCAGTCCCTCTACAAATTGGGCCCCCACATATCCCCCTACCGTGAGCCAAAGTAGAGTTAACCCACAGGGGGCAAGCCAAAAGAGCCCCCGCCACAGAGCTGCCTCTATACGAGGAAAGGGCTGCCATATACGAGAGATTCCATATCGCCCATAGTCCGCAACCTTTGGCAACCCCCAAGCAAGTAGCGCCAGTCCAATGGCAGCGCCAAAGAGCGACGCAAACCCAGGGGAAATCGGATCGAGTCCGGCTACCAATGCAGTATGAGCCGAAAGCGTACGTACACCTGCAGCGGGATTCAGCGATAGCTGAGGGATATTGCCACTCACAAAGAGCGCCACCATACAGTCCCCCAACGCACGTCCTATACCCAGCCAGGTAGCGCGCTGCACACTGGGTGCCAACGCTGGTAGCAAGGCCCGTGCCTGTTGCAACGGGGTAAATCCCAATTGTTGCGTCGTATGCCACATCGAAGCGGGCAGCTGACGCCAGCCCTCCACAAACCCCAAGCAAAGCGTTGGCAAAATCAAAACAGCCAGGGTCATCCCCACAGCAAGCCCGCTATACCCACTGCCTACCCCACAAAAGCGCAACACCTGTACCACAGTGCACACCGAAAAAAATCCATATAGTAAAGAGGGAATCCCCAAGAGTCCTTGAAGTAATCGTCTTGCGCCTTTCATCCACGGAGGACCGACGGCGATTCCGATACTCAAGGCCAACGCCCACGGAAAGGCGAGGCCCCAGGCCAATAGCGCTGTCTCTGCGGAGCCGAGCAACATGGGCAGTAAGCCCCATTTATACAAGTCTGGATGCCAGGTTGTGCCCCAAAAATCTGTGACCTGCCATGCACCTCCAGCCCAGCTATGTACGACCTCACTAATAAAAAGTCCCCCAAAGAGGATTCCAAGAAGCGGTAAGATCCATAAACCGAATGACGGTAGACGCATAGAAAATCTCATGGGGCAGAGAGAGGCAGATAGCCATAAGCGCGAATGTGATCCGCGAATGCGGGACTTTGAATCAATTGTAGCACCCGCAGCACAGGGGCAGAGGGATTCTTACGCACCGCCATCACCAAGGGGCGCACCACCGGGTAAATCCCAGAGGCGGCATTGCTTTGAGTCGGTGCGATGCCAGAGAACGCCACCGCTTTTACGGAACGATCCAGATGACCGATGCTACAAAACCCGATGGCATCTAAATCCTGTGCGACCGCTACCTTCATCGCTCCATTCGATGTGACCACGTGAGCATACACGGCAAAGGGAGATTCCTTCATCACCAACTCTTTAAAAGTCTGTCGAGTACCACTGGACTCCTCCCGAGTGTAAAGACGAATTGCACCCTGTCGACTGGTGAAATCACTCCATTGGGTTTTGATACCGGAAAATATTCGCTGTGCAGTCGCTGCATCCACATTTTGTAACGGGTTGCCAGGATGTACAATGAGAGCAATGCCATCGATGGCAAATCGATGCTCCTCCAATCCATAGCGGGTTTTTTCCTCCGGGGTGAGTGGACGTCCACTGTTTCCAATGTCCACCAAGCCAGTGGCGACTTTTGTAATGCCCACACCAGAACCTCCAGCTGCCACCACAAGTTCAATGCCTTCTGCTGTAAGCAACTTCGCGGCATCCTGCATCACGGGAATATGGGCCGTTCCCCCTGCCATGGATACGGTGCGCTTGACAGGCGTACCCCAAACGAGGGAAGAAGAGAGGGAGAGTAAAATAGAGAAAAGGGAAGTTTTCATTCTTTTGGGTTCCTTCATTTAATCATTTGTTGTTTTGTGGAAACTGCATAGTCAGTTCCAAAAAGAAAAAAGGCAGCCCCATGCGATACCTTGGTCTTTACTACCGGGTTTCCACCGACCGACAAGATCTCGCCAGCCAAAAACGCGCCATGGAAATTTGGTTGGAATCCCTACCCGTGCGCCCTCTTTCGATTGTAACCTATGAAGACACTGGAATCTCTGGCAGCAAATCCCAACGACCCCAGTTTCAACAAATGCTACAAGATGCCTTTAACAAACAGCTCGATACCATCGCAGTGTATCGATTGGATCGCTTTAGTCGGGATGCCAGTACAGCCATTCAACTCATCCTGCAGTTGGATAGCTGTGGGGTGGCCTTTGTCTCAATCACCCAACCGGCGCTCAATCTAGGCCATCACGTGCCCTTTCGCAAGACCATGTTGGCAGCATTCGCCGAGATTGCCGAAATTGAACGAGACACACTCATCGCCCGAGTGAAAGCGGGTATTCATGCCGCTCGCACGAGAGGAGTTCAATTTGGTGCCCCCCTAAAGTGCACAGAAGCCAGACAACAAGAAGCCCTGATATTGCGAGAAAAAGGCAATACAATACGAGAGATTGCAGCTGAAATGGGGCTCAGCACGGGATCCATATGGAAACTTTTGCAACCACCCCTACTTCAGCCCCCAACTTTATAATGGCTTCATTGTTGTTGATATATAGTCTGGGTTTCTTAATTTTGCTAAGAAGATAAAATTTCTGCAAACATTACAGAGTAGTGGAGTCTTTTTATCTCGCGAACCCCTCGATGGATCGCAACCAGGAACTACTAAGAAAGATGAGTTCTCGCCCGAGAGAAGAGTAAGAACCAGCCTGATGGAACCATCAGGACTCGCCTCCGTGAACGGAGGCGATGATGTCAATCTTCATCAGAAGATGAATATTCCTCTGGGTGTAGCTCATAATAGAGACTTTGGATACTGCGCCCGTAGTACATTTCTCTTTCTGGGAGGGACAACTTTGGGACGGCGCCCACATCGATAGAAAGGGTTTCCGTATGAGACACTTCTTTGGCGCGAGCCAGCGTTACTTCCTTTTCCGCGCTCTTTACAAAACAAAGCTCAAGTACTTCTTCATCTCCTTTTTTCTGAAGGCGTACTCGCTTAGCGTGACTTTGGTCTCCATTTTCTTTTCTGATGATATGGAAAAAATTAGGATCTCTTCCATAGCTTTGTAGTTCTGTGAAAGCAGATTGTATGCATGCGGCGCGGGCTTTTTGCCGTGCTAGAGCTTTCATGGATGCGAAGGCATTGCTTGAAATCTCTCCCGTCTGCCCGGTCACGGTTATGTCGAACTTTTTTCTTGGGGCTGATTGTTTACCTGCTTCGACAGCACTTAGGATACGACTTAGATCTTCTAGCTGTCTTGTAAGAGCAGCTACATGCTTGCTAGTGGTGATTGGATCCTCTCCAGCAGGAATTTCGAGTTCGAATACGTAGCTTTCTTTAAATATTCTAACCTCATTTCTATCATCGCCAGTGTAGGTTCTACCTGAGATGTGTCCCTCAGGTTTTCGTTCAGAGGGTTTTATTTGATCTAAGGGCTTTTCAGTGGCGATTGCAAGTTCATTCGAAACTTGATCTACGATCTTGGAAGCTACTTCGATGAGCTCGGCTTGGGAGGTAAACCCATCAAGGCATACGGTAATTGTGAGAGGAAAATGATCGATACTTCGTTTTTCTGTAATGCTATGAGTGAAAGACATCATCGCTATGGGATCTGCTGCTACGAGTGGGGCGGACATACCGAGGAGCAATCCAACCTGTTAGATACTGGTACGCATTCTCATTTTTTCCTCCTAAAAAATTCATGGGAAGATCAGATATCCCCGTAGAAGAAAAATCACAAGATAGAAATAAGTGTCCAACTTTATGTATGAATGCAAGTAGTTGCATAAGAGGCAGCCTGGAAATGAAGGGGCTACTATACTAAACAGCAGCCCGCTAATAATACGATTGATTTTTCTCTGTGGAGGAGGGGCTCTGAGCCAGTGAAGAGAGAAATTCAAGTATGAAATCGCAACAATGCAGATCCCCAGGTCAACCCCGATCCTACAAGGGTTATTACAACCAAATCTCCATCCATAAATCGATGCCAGTTTTGGGACAATACAATAGGACCGCCTGCAGCGCCTTGATTACCAAATTCATCTACATTGTAGAGATGCTGTGCCTCTGTAAGTCCCAATCGATTGCATACGGACTGTAACATACGTAAATTGGCTTGATGCCCGACAAAATACTGCACATCGGACAAGGTCAATCCGTTGCGTTGGAGAATGGCTTCCGTACTTTCACAAGTACGTCGGATGGCAAATTTTTGCACCGCAGCCCCATTTTGTCCAAAGTACTGTCCCACAGGCATTTGAACACTTTCATATCCCGAGGCATCCGACTTCATACACACATCTACAATCTCAAATCCCGTCAAATCAGCTCCACGAGCCAAGTATGCTGCGGCAGAGCCATCTCCAAATAGAAAAGAACTGGTGCGATCGGTATAATCCAAGCGAAGCGAGTAGCGCTCTGGCGTAAAAATCGCTGCGGTAGAGAAAGCGTTCGAATCAAGGAGTCCCTTTGCCACCAAGAGATTGGTAAGAAAGGAACTACAAGCAGAGTTGGCATCAAAACAAAAGCTGGAGAGTTGCAAACGAGCTGCAATGGTGCTGGCATTGGCAGGGATGTCATAATCAGGTACCGAAGTCCCACAGATTAAGACCTCTGGCATCAAGGCAGCCCCAATACGTTGCACCAGCATTTCCCAAGGTGCCTCGGCAAATGCGGCCAGGGACATCCCCCGTACAGAGTCTCGCACGACGTCAAGATAGGAAAGCTGCTTGGTTTGTAACTGCCGCAACGTAGCAGGATCTACCACCGAACATCGGCTTTCAATACCGGTTCGGTCTCGAATCCACTCCGCAGAGGATCCGATACCCAACTCTTCAAAGAAGGCATTGGGAATCACGTGAGGTGGAAATGCATGCCCCATATTCACAAGAAATACTTTTTCTACCTGCACAGACATGGAATCCTCTCGAAAACAACGTACATACGACGTAAATTATAACATTGTATGGAAATTTTTTACTGGGAAATCAGCTTACTGGGTTCCATTAGCTGGAAAACATCCCCCCGTTTACATGCAGAGACGTTGCGGTAATATAGGCTGCCTCATCGGAAGCCAGAAAAGCTACAGCATTTGCAACATCTTCCGGTGTGCCCAGATGTTGCATGGGAACCCGAGATAAAATGTTTGCCCGTACCTTTTCATCCAAGGCACGGGTCATATCGGTCTCAATAAATCCCGGCGCAATGCAATTGCATCGAATCCCAAATGGGGCCAAGTCCATCGCAACGGACTTGGTAAATCCTGTGATGGCACTTTTGGTTGCCGCATACATAGACTGACCCGCATTCCCCTGGTAGCCCACGATAGAAGAAAGGTTGAGGATCACCCCTTGTCTTTTCCGAATCATCAATTTGGAAGCCAACTTGGTAAGTAAGAAAACAGAACGCACGTTCACAGCAAGTAAGCGATCAAAATCTTCTGCTTTAGCAAAGGGAATCACTTGGTCAATCGAAATTCCCGCATTGTTTACCAATAGGTCAATGCCACCCATGACCTCTTTCACGGCTTTGATCAACCCTTCACAAGCTGCTGGGTCAGAAAGATCCGCCTGAAAAACGTGGGACTCTGGCAGCTCCGCCTGTAAGGCATCAGCCTGGGCGCGGTTAGTGCCACAGTGGAGGGCCACTCGATATCCACATTGGGTCAATTTTCTGGCACATGCAGCGCCTATTCCCCGGGAACTACCTGTTACCAATGCAATTTTTTTCATCCGCAGGCTCCTTGTCGAAAAGAGAGGGAAATATAGCCTGAATAGTACCTCTTCGCAAGTTATACCCCCTTGGCAGCCTTGTTGAATTTGGGCCAAAATGTGGTTCTCCCCTAACACAAAATCAGAGGAAAATTCAGATGCAAGACTCGACTTGATGGGGAATAACCACCATAAATTGCCTTGTAACTCTCGAATCTCTGCGGAAGGGGTTTGATCGAAAACCATTTCCTCTAAAATTCTTCGAATGGAAGGCCAAAATGAATGCAGGTGAAAGTCTTTCCAGTGTTGCATCACGTGCATTTTGATCGAATGAGGGAAAGAAGGATTCAGCAGAAAATGCAATAAGTCTTCCCCAGCAGTGGGAATTTTGATTTTACATAAGGTTTGCACTACACATGTATGATTTGCCCATTACTCAATCGAAATGTTGCACCAAAATTTTCTTTTTTGACTCTGGTAAACAACACGCAAATAGCCGCTTTACCAAATCAAGAGGTAACCACCTGCGATGCTGTAAAAATCCTTACAGATCGTGCAACCGCTTTTCTTGTCGAGCATTTAAGTAGGAATGAATATGGGCTGCATCTGCCATCATGACGATACATTTCCGAAATGGTATACTGCGATCATAGCATAGACAATCGAGCCAAAGGGGACCCATGATATACACCAATTTTTTATTGACCATCCTCCTGTTTTCTACCCCATTTCACCCCATTTTCTCGGAAACCACAATCTCATTGCCACGCCCCAAATCCCTACAAAGCATGGAAACCCCAGTTCGAGGGGTACAAGCGATTCTACTGCAAGAGAGAAAAGTGCAATTTTTGGGTTTGCGTACACCTAGCTATTGGGAAAGTCCGTATCAAGAACATGCAACAGATCGAGAAAAAAAATTTGGATCCCTTCTTGCAGCAAACAAATTCCCTTTGGGAAAAGAAGGGGACCTTTCGACTTGGGTAGATATGGCACAAGAAGAAAGTGTGAAGCTCTTGCTTGATGGGCAGCAGCTGATGATGGCGTCCTATGATGCACAACTACTACCCCTTGCAAGGGGTAGCTTGATTTGGGATTTGGTGCAACCAGCACGGGATTCAATAGGAGAGGCTACGGCCTGGGAAACCCGAGAGGTACGGAAAAAACTCAGAGCGCTAATAGAGAAAACACCGGGGAAAAAACTTACTGGCATGGTAAAACTTCCCAAAGAATGGGAAAAATCAGAAAAAACACTATGGCTGGTCAGCTCTACCTTGCCTCATTTCCCCCTTTTCCTCATGGGATGCGACCCAATAGAACCCACCCGATGTGCCTTGGATCGGGCTTGCCCCGTTGCACTACCCGACACGACCCAAATCGAAATCGGAGGGGTGGGGATTGATCCTCAGCATCATCGTGTATTTTTGGTGGATCGTACGTACCATGCCTTGCGTGTGATTCAGTATGAAGCATGCCATGCACTCTCCCTTGAGGCGACTTGGACCTTTCCCGAGGCCACTCAAAATGTGAGCAACGTAAAAATGGCACAGAATGGATCCTTATGGCTCACATTGGCCGAGCCAGATCCCTATACCAATGGTAGTATTGTGTACTACACGCCCCAGGAAGTGCCCGCTCTCACTGCTCTGTCAAATTGATGGGACACACACAGAGGACATCAGCACGTGCATCGGTGATTTCCTCCGAAAGTCCCCGTTGAGCACGTCGTTCATCCACCTTTTCTTGATACTCCATTTGTACCTCTCGATAGTACAACGGATCTCCAGTAAATGGCTTTACCCCCTTCAAGAGGGCATCTCCAGCTTTTGGGATAAAACAGCTCAAATAGGGCGCCAACCGTTGGGTCTTGGTTGTAGAAGGCGACTCTACCAAGGATTTCAATACAAGCTGAAAAGCTTGTCCAATTTTTCCGACTTCCATATAGGCGGATATGTCTTTTTCTGCCTCTACGCCATCTTCAGATGCACCCTTCGTTTGTTTTTCTACAATATCGCAAAGCCCCTTCAACAACCAGGTATTGATGCTCTGACAAAATCGATCCCAACGAAAATCCACATCTCGCTCCGCACCCGACTCTACACTGGCATGGATAAAGAAAATATAAAATCGCCAGTAATCCCCTGGTAAAACAGCTAAGGCTTCTTGCAACCAAATACCCGTTCCCGTGGATTTTGAGCAAATACCCCCTTCATAGATAAACACTTCATTGGGCACGAGGGACCAATGATCCACCGTATACCCACGCTTACTTGCCAACAAAAGAGAAGGCAATAGCGCCCCATAAAAAGGCGTCCCGTCCATGCCTAAGAAAAAGTGCCGATGTGTATCGGAGGATTTCCAAAACTTATCCTCGACTTCAGGCCCTCTTTTGGCCAGCATGGATACCTTGGCCAGCAGAGAGTCCACCCAGGAATACACTGATTTCCCCGGTAACATGGGAATGCTAATCCCCCATTTGGTATCTCGGGTTATGCATACCAAGGGATTTTCTTTGATCGTATTGAGGATACGGCTTCGTACTTCTTGCGCATCCCGTTCCGGTGCCTTGGCACAGTCGAGCAATGCCTCGACAAATTTTTCCATCTTAAAAAATAGATGTGGCTCTTCTTTCCACTCTACGGTACTGGAACAAACCGCACAGCGCGGGTCTTGAATGTCCTCTGCTTCTAGCAGACGAGAACATATTTTTTTGTTATTGCATTGGTTTCCATAGGTTTTCCCCGCACAAGAAGGGCAGGTGCCCTCTAAAAATCGATCCGGCAGATGATGCTGACAGCTGGGACACCAAGGTACTTTTTGTTCTTGTTCTACAATGGCATCCTGCGCAAGCAAATCGGCAAAAAATTCTTGCACAAATTTCTTATGAAAGGGATCGCTTGTGCGTTCAAATGCATCAAAAGACAAGGAAAGCTTTTCTAGCAAGGGAAGCGTAGCGTCGTATTTTTCATCCAGCAATTGTTGAGGCGTCGTACCATAGCCTTGCGCCACATATTCCGTTCGGGCCCCATGTTCATCGGCTCCGCACAGAAAATAGACTTCCTCCCCTTTCAACCGGTAGTACCTGGCATATACATCCGCAAACAGCATGGGCACACAGTTATGCAACCCAGGAATGTCATACAAATAGGGCCATCCAGCACTCACAAAATGACGTGTCATATCGTAACCCCTTTCGTTATAGGGAGACAGCAGGTTGTCGTCGGTATACTGCAGAGGCAATGTCTTGTACAGACTGAATCGCAGCGGTGATATCATTCTGGGTGGTGGAATACCCCACGCTAAATCGTAGGGTACCTTGACCTACGGTGCCAATCTGTTGGTGAATCAACGGTGCACAATGAATCCCCGTACGGATCATAATGCCAAATTTTTTACCTAGAATTTGGCCCATTTCGGCTGTGCTCATAGCAGAAAAACCGATAGAGGTAATGCCCACTTTTTTCTCTACGTCGGGCCCATATAATGTAATCCCTGGAATACGCCGAAACCCTTCCATGAGTTGGTGTGTCAACTCGCGCTCATGCTGCTGAATGGTACTCACCCCCTTTTCCAGCAAAAAGTCTACGCCTGCAAACAACCCCACAAGACCCATCATATTGGGAGTGCCGGATTCATGGCGCTCTGGCCATACTGTGGGTTGATTGAGGTCTTCTGAGTGAGACCCGCTGCCACCCTCTCGAAAGGTCGCAATGTCGATCCCATCTCGCACATACAACCCACCGGTTCCCGTAGGACCCAGCAGACTTTTGTGCCCGGTAAAAGCAAAGAAATCCACCCCGAGGTGTTCTACATCCACCGGAATGACCCCGACAGATTGGGAGCCATCTACCAAACATGCAATCCCCAGAGCTCGACAGCGCCGTGCGATCTCATCTACCGGCTGTAAAGTTCCCAATACGTTTGATGCATGGGTGCAACATACCAACCGGGTTTTGGGGGTTACCTGTTGGAACAGAGCATCTAGATTTATTTCTCCCAAGGCATTGGTCGGTACGATGGACAGTGTAATGCCACGAGACGTTTGCATGGCCCAGAGCGGACGCAATACGGCATTGTGCTCAGCACTGGTCGTTATGACATGATCACCAGTTTGCAAAAAGCCCTTCAATGCGATGTTGATGGCATCGGTGGCGTTTGATGTGAAGATCAATCGAGAGGGATTGGCGATACCCAACAACTGAGCCAATTTGGAACGGCCGCGTACCAGACACCGTTCTGACTCTTGGGCTCTTGGGTAACTGCCCCGCGCGGGACTGGCTCCAATCTTTCGGATAAACCCGTCCATTGCTGCATAGACACTCTCAGGCTTGGGAAAACTAGTGGCTGCATTGTCCAAATAGCTGTCGTGCATGTATATAAATCCTATACAACTCGAGACATAGATATGTAGGGACGGGATAAAACCACATGCTTTCGGAATGTGATGCACAGCATAAACGAAAAGAGTGGGGCTTACAACATGATGAAATGTACTGGGGATTTTGTTTTTTACTGGGGAACCAGTAAAAAAACTACAATGAAAGTTCCTTTACCTGTTGCCAGTAGGCCTCCATTTCCTCTCGTGATAGCGTCCCAAGCTCTCTGCCCTGTAAGCGGGCCGTCTCTTCTACCGATTTTAACCGAGAGAGTACTTTTTGGTTACCCCCTTGTGCTGCAATCTCGGGATCCAAGCCAAACTTTCGGCATACCTGGGCCAAACAGAAATAGACATCCCCTACTTCGCTTTCAATCTCGGATAGACGTTCTTTACCTAGCATCGCCACTTCTTGTAGCTCAGCCACTTCCCCAACAAGATCTGAAATGGGATCCTCTTCAAAATCAAACTGAAAGGCAAGCTTGCCCACCGCTTTCCCAATGGCTGCACCTTGATGGGTTGCCGGATGGATCTTTTGCAATTTTTCATAGGGAAACCAGTTCGCCTCTGCTGCACCAGATTGCCTCTGTTCTTCAGCTTTGATGACCTCCCACTGAGCCAACACACCGGCGGCTCCTTCCACTTTCCCCTCGCCGAATACGTGAGGATGTCGCCGAATCATCTTGGCGTTAATCCCCTCCAGCACATCTTGCAAAGAAAAAGTACCGGCATCCTGCGCCAACTGGGCATTGAGAAACACCTGCAGCAGCACATCTCCCAATTCTTCACACAAATTTTTTGGTTTTTGTGGCGCTGCCATTTCTACTACCGCTTCATAAGCTTCTTCGAGCATATGGCGGCGCAACGTCTCATGGGTTTGCGCCAGATCCCAAGGGCATCCGGTTTTGGGGTCCCGAAGTTGGGCCACAGTGGCAAAAAAAGCCGAAAAGGCATCGAGGGGAGCTTGGAGATGGGGCGATAAATTTGGCATACTGGTTCTCATACGCAAGTAAAAAGTATGCCTCTTCTATACGCGAAGGATGCCAACATGTCACGGGACGAATGGTTCTTTCTGTATGAAGAAACCCACAGACACCCTGTTAAAATAGCCATTCATCAGGTTTCGGTCCCTATAATCTTCGCCTGCACATTGGGTATCCGATGAGGAGTCTTTGGTAAGTAGAGTACAAGAAGAGGTAGATGCAGCTGCCGCTCCTGCAGGAAAAGACCACTCTCCGTAACCCCCGCTTACGATCCTACTCGAACTTCATTCTCCAAAATTTCAAACCGGCATCCACGCTCTGCCGGCACTTTACCTGCGCCTTCAATCCACTGCATCAGAGCCTGGGTGGTCTCGTAGGTCTTTGCCTTAGAACCAGAGGCATGGGCGATATTTTCTTCAATCATGGTACCGTTGATATCATCTACGCCCATATGCAAGCTGATCTGGGTAACCTCAGCACCGCTATCGATCCAAAAGCTCTGAATGTGATCTACATTGTCCAGCATAATACGAGAAATGGCCAAAGTTTTGAGCACCTCTACCGGATGAGGGCCACGCACCCCTCGCTTGGCAAGGGGGTTATTCTCATCTTGATACGCCAACGGAATAAAAGCTTGTACGCCCTTACTCTTGTCCTGAAACTCCCGAATGCGCAGCATGTGCGCAATGCGATGTTTGCGCGTCTCTATATGCCCAAAAAGCATGGTGATGCTCGTCTGCATATCGCGCTCATGACAAAGACCATGAATGCGCAGATAATCCTCAGGTCGCGTTTTGATGTCGATTTTTTTGCGTACTTCATCATCAAAAATCTCAGCTCCGCCACCTGGAATGCGATCCAGACCCGCTTCAATAAATCGATCGAGTACATATTCATGGGTGTACTGAAATTGCTTGGCAATAAAATCGATTTCTACCGCAGTAAACGCCTTCAGCTGCGCACGCGGCACCGTACGCTTCACCGTATGAATAAGGTCGATATAGGCTTGAAACGGCAGCTCTGGATTGAGACCGCTAGAAAACCACACCTCGCGAATTGCTTCCGGTGCGCTTTGTAGCTTATGCACCACTTGTTCGAGAGTCAGCGTGTACGCATCCGCATCTCCTTTGTTGCGGCGAAACCCACAATACTTGCAGGCATATCGACAAATATTGGTAAAATTGAGGTAGTAGTTTTTAATAAAGGTAACCCGGTCCCCGTATTTGGCACTTTTAATGCCATCGGCCCACTGGGCCAAGGTTCCCAAGGGAAGATCATAGAGGGAGAGCCCCTCTTCCAAGGTAAGGCGGACTTTTTGCTGCAATTTTGCTTCAATGGAGGTCATAGGATGGTCTCTTTCTCCATAATTTACGAGACATCACTATATAAGGTTTCGGGATTTCTGCCGATAAGAAAGGTGACCCATCTCTTTACTTGGGAGTACTGTATGGAAAAAAAACCCGCCACTTCTACTGGATTATCAGAAGTCGATCGTATCCTGCAAATTTTGGACAAAAACCAGGCCCTCAAACAACGGGTGCTCTACCGGATTCGTGAATTAAAACGTGCCATGAGAGGACAAAATAAAACGCCCCCCCTGCGCGAACAAAAAGAAATCCGGTTGCAGCAGCAACAGCATGAGATGAAAAAGAAAAAATCCTGATTCTGTACTTGCAAGAAATACCCATACGGCCTTAGAGCTGGGTATGACGGAAGAACCCCGTTTTCCCGGCTTTACTCCCAGCTTTTATTCCTTTGGATCACCCCACCGCAATGTATGTAGACGATGGCTGCTTACGCCATCCAAACTTAAGCCACAAACCCAAGACCCCAATCAGCAAAAGGGATCGAAATAATGATACTAGCCTACCTGCAGCCTATGCCTAGAGTCTTGACGCCACCAGTCAAATCTCTCACACTCTTTGTACCGACCATCCCTTGCCATGGGGTACATCATGCATCCTCGTCTATTTACCCGCATACTCATCGCCAACCGCGGCGAAATCGCCATCCGCATTGCACGAGCCGCCTTCGAGCTTGGCATTGAAACCGTAAGCGTCTATGCCTACGAAGACCGATTCTCGCTTCACCGTTACAAGACGGACAAGTCCTTCCTCATCGGCGTCGAAGGTCAGCCTCTCCTCGCCTATCTCGACATTCCTTCCATCATCGAAGTAGCGGTGCGAGAGAAAGTAAATGCGATCCATCCCGGCTATGGATTTTTATCTGAGAATGCTGCCTTCGCTGAGGCTTGCGCTGATGCTGGCATCGTGTTCATCGGACCTTCTATAGAAAATCTCCGCGTATTTGGCAGCAAAGTACTGGCGCGAAATTTTGCCCGTACCGTGGGTCTGTCCGTATTGCCCGGAACCGAACAGCCTCTCGCTTCACTAGAAGAGGCAACACAACAGGCAAAGAGCATCGGATATCCCGTAATGCTCAAAGCCTCTCTCGGAGGCGGCGGAAAAGGAATCCGCCAAGTACGCAATGAAGCTGAACTTGCAGAGCAATACGAATGGGTGAAGAAAGAAGCGCAACTCAACTTCGGCCAATCCGAGATCTATCTCGAAAAGCAGGTTCTCTCGCCCAAGCATATTGAAGTGCAAATTTTGGGCGATGCTCACGGAGGACTGGTACATCTGTTCGAACGAGATTGCTCCATTCAGCGCCGCAATCAAAAAGTCGTGGAAGTGGCACCTGCTCTCGGGATCTCAGATGCAACACGCACGCAGTTGCACGCACAATCTTTGCAACTCACCCGTGCGGTACAGTACCAGGGTCTGGGTACGGTGGAATTTTTGGTGGACGCCCAAGAACAGATTTTTTTCCTCGAAGTCAACCCTCGAGTCCAGGTGGAACATACGGTAACGGAGATGATTACCGGTGTGGACCTGATTCAAGCCTCCATCCTAGTGGCCAGTGGCTATGCGTTATCGGATCCGCTCCTCGACATTAGCCAAGATCATATTGTACCCCGGGGTGTGGCGATTCAATGCCGCATCACCACGGAAGATCCGCTACAACAGTTTGCACCAGATACGGGCACGATCTTTGCCTATCGCCCTTCTGTAGGATTTGGGATTCGCCTCGATGAAGGGCTCGGCACTTCAGGCGCAAAGGTTACGCCGTTCTACGATTCTTTGCTAGTAAAGGTCACAGCATGGGATGGGACCTTGCAAAAAGCGGCTCGGAAGATGTACCGATGCTTGTCAGAATTTCGCATTCGCGGTGTCAAACACAACATTGCCCTACTCAAAAATATTGTACAAAATCCCGACTTCATCGCCAGCACCTTTACCACAGATTTTTTTGCTACCCATGAAACCCTCTTTAACTACAATGTACCAAGAGATCGGGCTACCAAGCTCTTGCAGTTTGTGGCAGAGGCCACCGTTCATGATCCCCATCAGCTAGGCGCTGATCGCAAGCAATTTCGGGTTGAAGTAACCCCCCAACTTTCCGTCGATGGCATAACCAAAAAAACGGTCACAGAAAAAAGTCCTACAGCAAAAGAAATCTATGACCAAAAAGGCAGTACCGGGCTGGTCAAGTGGATTCAAGCAAACCAAAAATTGCTGCTTACCGATACCACCATGCGGGATGCCCACCAATCTCTCTTTGCTACCCGGTTGCGCACCCTTGATATCCTTAAAGCTGCCCCTTTTTATCGCGAAAATCTCACCCAACTCTTTTCCCTTGAGGTGTGGGGTGGCGCTACTTTTGATACCTGCTATCGCTTTCTCAAAGAAGACCCTTGGGAGCGGCTAGCCTTGATACGGGAAAAAATTCCCAATGCCTTGCTTCAAATGTTACTACGGGGAGATAATGCCGTAGGATATACCAACTATCCCAATTGGGTGATTCGATCCTTTATTCAAGAAGCAGTGCGTACCGGTCTTGATCTCTTTCGCGTGTTTGATTGTTTCAATCAACCTGACAAGATGCGCGTGGCCTTGGAGGAAATCAAAAAACAAGGGGCCATTGCCGAACTTTGTATTTGCTACACCTCCGATTTGTGTAACCCAAATGAGACGAAATATACCCTCGACTACTACGTGAAAGTAGCGAAAGAGTTGTCCTCTATGGGCGCCGATTTACTCTGTATCAAAGATATGGCAGGGCTCTTACGACCCGCTTCAGTACGCCTTCTGATACGTGCATTGCGAGATGCAGTGGATCTTCCGATTCATCTTCACACCCACGATACAGCAGGCGTGGGGGTTGCCATGCTCTTGGCTGCTTCTGAGGCTGGATGCCATATTGTAGATGGAGCGGTGAGTTCCATGAGTGGCTTTACCTCTCAACCCAGTCTGAATGCCCTGGTGGCATGCTTGGAAAAGAACCCTCGAGATCCGAAGGTTTCTCGTACCAGCCTCGATACCTTGGCTCGCTATTGGGAAGAGGTGCGTTCTCTCTACCGCATCTTCGACCCTGGAATCATTTCTACTTCTACCGAAGTGTATGAGAATGAAATTCCGGGGGGACAATATTCCAACCTCATCGAACAAGCAAAAAAAGTGGGCCTCTCCACGCCAGCCTTTCATCAACTCACGGTACGATACAAAGAAGTCAACGATCTCCTCGGCAACATCATCAAAGTGACCCCCTCTTCAAAAGTCGTGGGGGATTTGGCTTTGTTCTTAGAAAAGCAAAAAATTACAGGAAAGGAACTCCTGGAAAAGAAGCCCCAACTGGATTATCCCGACTCCGTGATTAGCTTGTTTGAAGGGAAGATGGGTACGCCGTACGGGGGACTACCCGCTGAGATGAAAGAACTGGTTCTCGGAAAAAATGGATGTGTAGCTCCCCTTATCGGAAAATCTCAACCAGAGGACAATCTGGCAGCCTATACCCAGAAATTGGAATCAGAATTGCAGCGTCCCATTACGCCCCGTATGGCACTGAGCAGTCGTTTATATCCGAAAGTTTTTTCTGACTACTTAGTTCATGTGGATACCTATGGGGATGTAAGTCAACTCCCCACCTCGGTTTTTTTCTACGGATTGCAACAGGGGCAAGAGGTTGCCATCGATATTGAATCAGGTAAAACCTTGTATATTGCACTACGAGGTCTGTCAGATGGAAATAAAGAGGGAAAAATTTCGGTTTTTTTCCAACTGAATGGATTCAACCGAGAGATTCAGGTACGAGACCCATCCGGAGCCACTGCACCATTGGCCCGTATCAAAGCCAATTCCCAACAAGAGTCCCACATTGCAGCACCGATGTCAGGTAAAGTTGTGAGTCTGCGCATACAGCCTGGTCAGTCGGTACAAGCGGGTGATGTACTATGCGTAACCGAAGCCATGAAGATGGAATACCTCGTACGCGCCCGTAGATCGGGTCGCGTCGAGAAGTTCTATGTAAAAGCAGGGGAGTTGGTGGAGACAGGAGATCTGCTCTGTGAGGTTCTATGAGAAAAATGTTTTCCTTTTTCATCACTAAAAGACAAAATCCTCTCCTCCCATATCGTACGCCTGACCTCCCTCACTGGTCGGAGGATGAATCTTTATATGATTTAAATTTCTTCCAATTTTCTCCATCTTTTTTAAAAGAATCTAATGCCTGAAAATTGTCATTCGCTACGTTTATGAGTATATCCCCCAATATTTTTGCTTTATTTAACTCAGATATTAATGTGTGAGCATCAGATGGAAATGGGAAAACAGTAAGATTTTTATTTTTTGTTCGCGTATACAATCCCACTAAATCATCTTCAACAGCGGATCGATCAACAGGGTATCCGGTTGCATAAAAAGCAAAAACAGAGCTAATGGGAGACAAGCCTTTTTCTACTGTAAAAAACTCTTCAAATCCGATTGCATGGCGATATTTTTTATATGGAGGCCATTTTTCTAGCGTTACTTGTGGCGAAAAGGCCAATACAATATTCGCATTTAGTTCCTTTGAGAAAGCAAGTGAAGCAAACCCACCTATTGACGCTCCATAAGTAATAACTTTCTTAAAATTTTTAATTTTATTTTTTACTTCAGAAAATACACTTAGCATTTCCTTTGTTTGATACCAATGATTTCGATGATTACCAATCATAATAGCAGAAATTTTATTTTTTTTAAAGAAAGTAGCCCCAAAAGTTGCGCTTTCAATTCCTCGTGTTTTAATTTCAGTTGGTTTATCAGTTAGACCAGAATTAAAGGTAATGAAAACAACATCTCCGCCAAAATCCAAAAATTGAGCTGAAACTTCTTTTCCCATGAAAAGGGGCGATGGTTCTGTCGCTTTTTTATATAATTCTTCAAATTTTCCCGACATAGAAGGAACTTCATAATAATCCTCAAGCTTTTTTGCTAAAGAATAAAATTTATCTCTCTCCTCATCATGGGTTGCCATTTCCATTTTTTTAACCGCGACCCGAAATACCTCCTCGGCCCAAAAAACAGGAAGTTTATACTTATCAATTAACTCTAATAGTTTCTCAATAATGTTTTCTCCCGCTTTTTCTTCCTTGTGAAGAGCAAGAAGCAGACCATGAATTTCACCTAGAATTTTACAATCTGCAGCAGATTGAAAAGATAATACTCTTTCATGTTTTTCAATCCTTTCTTTATAAAATACTTCAAATCCATGTTTTTTGATTAGCTCTTTTGGAATGTTGTAGCGTTGAAGTAAAAAAACAGCGAGAGAAAACGCCACTATTCCTTTCTCAGTCCAGTGGATATCGCTCGATTTTTTCGCTGAAACTTCAAAGGCTCTAAAAACTAGCCGGTCTGGTAAAATTCTTGTTTCTGCAATTGCATGCAAAGAATTGCGAACTTCGGCATCGCTCCCCTCTGTTTTTTCAAGTTGATTTAGATAGGATTCAAATTTTTCTCCATCTTGTTCAGATGACAATTTTATAATTTTGTTATCATCATTATCATTTTTATGCGCACAATTGCTAAGATTTTCACATAAAAAAATCAGAGTTAAAATCATAGAAATGCATTTAGATACAGTACCCATATTTCCTCCATCTATTTTCTGTTATTATACTATGCATAACTATTTTATACAAATTCTGTAACTCCCATACTGCTGGCTAGGCTGTGTCTGACAAATTTTTCGGTCTAGTGTAGAAGCCCCTCCATCTTGGATGGGGTTGTACGCGCCCGTAGATCGGGTCGCGTCGAGAAGTTCTATGTAAAAGCAGGGGAGTTGGTGGAGACAGGAGATCTGCTCTGTGAGGTTCTACCTACATAATCTAGTTCTGTGGCACAGGCTCCTCGCCTCTAATCTGTACAGGAGGCGCCGCTTTTGGATATGCTTTCTCAGAATTTTTGTTAAATTGGCTCATTAAGGGAAGAAGTTGTTGAGGGTCTTTTTGATAGAAGCTCGCATTCGGACCTTGAATCTCCAGTTTACTTGTTGGTTGCAAGGTAATGTTTTGTGTAAATGTTGCCGTTTCAATTGAGCTTGCTTCTGCATTTATTGCAGCAATTTTAGCTGAAGTTGCAGGTGTAGTTGGGGTGGCTGGTACATTGCCTTGAGGACCATAATACTCTATCAATTTGTTGATGTTCGATGCAATGAACAATCCCCCATGGGCCTTTACAACACCCGCTTGAATATTCGGGCCAAAGAGAGTGGCAGCTGCAACCAATCGGTTTTGGCTGTCGGAGATCAATTGGGTCAACACCAATTGGGAGGGGAAATTTTGGTCCATAAAGGAAAACCCGACAGAAACACCCAGGTAACAATCCTGCAAAGTAGGCCCTACATAAGCGGATACTTCGATATCAGGACTCGGATGAAAAGTTAAACGATACAATGGTGCATCGATGTAGCTCGACATCGGCTGTCCATTTGGTAATTTTTGGGTTTTTTCAAACTGTACCAATTGGCCAAATTGGGGTAACTGGGTTCGATCTATAGCAAGACTCAGGGTAAAGCCTTGCCCATTGGCGTTTGTTACTAAATCGACCTCTCCATAGCGAACACCAGTAAAATTGTTCACAATAGGTATCATGGCATCCATATTTAACTGATATTGATTTGAGAATACAATATCAAGCTTGATGTCTTGATCCGTCATCGCAACATTAAATCCGGTTACAACACTGTTTGGGCTCCCCGTTGTCCCACAAGCAGAAGGGATCAGAAACGTACCCAGCGCGATGGTTATGGCTGCACCCCCTCTATACAGGAGGCGACGATTGAATCCGGTTTGCATATAAGCTCCTATTGTCAAGGTATGCAGCGTGAATCACTGCAGCAATAGGGGATTCGACGATGTGGAGAGAATTCTAAAGGAAATTGGAATTTTCATGTAGGGTTATGGGGTTATCACGGGCTATTTAGTTTTACTGGGGCACCACCTACATGCGTTTCCCCAGTAAAAAATTACATATTACATACAAAGCCCTGCAACAGGAAAAAATCCCAACCGATTCACGCTACCTCTATCATGCAATACCACGTAGTTTTCCATAAATACCGTACCCAAAATACTAAAAGACCCCGTTCCAGGTTCGATACCCAAGTATCGTTGCCCATCTTCTTGGGTTTGAAAATAGATAGTAGGAGAAATAGAAAGAGAAATTGGAGTCGTAAGATCTTGTTGATTATCCAATGTAAGCACAATCGGAGGAAATTGTGCGATTTGGGCATCACTCAGTGTTGCCGTTCCCCCTGGTCCCGTGGTAGGCCAAAATGCAGTGGGAATCGAAATGCCGGCATTTGCGGCCACCTCTTGCAATGCAGACACAAGCATTTCCACCTGATCAGAGGGCAAGACCAAGGGATTGGTACCACTGTCTACAATCAAAGTATCCAATGCAATGGGATCCCAGGCCCATGAAGAGGCGGTAGTCGTTGGTATCAAGGACATACGTGAAACAGAAATCGTATACCAACGTTTGCCTTGGATCGGTGTCCACTTTACTTGATCGAGTTTTGCATCCGTATCAAATCCACCTAGCACAATCCGACTCCCACTTTTTCTTCCACATAGCTTCAAAGAAAACTGATCCTCTAGATTCCCAGCTTGTACCAATGAATCAAAAAGCGGCATTTGAGGCGCAATCGAGGGACGTGCCAATTGTGCATAGGCCAAACCCCAAATATTGGGAATGCCCTTCTCTTGCACCACCAATCCAAAGGAAAATGCGGGTAGTGAAATACCTTCTACCTTTACTGTATCCTGATAGCCTTGGACCCTCGCAGAGCCGATAGGCAGAAAATTCATAGTCCAAGAAGAAGACAAGGCGCTGCTACCTGCACCCGGTGTATAGGTTGAGGTATATCCATATTCATTCACACAATCTGCACAATGGGCCGCATCCCCAATGGCCAACAGGTTGGAGCTACCTGTGTCCATCACAGTTTCAATGGTTTGCCCGCCAATGGCTATAGTTGAGGTATACACAAAGTTAAAAGGAAAATGCGTGTAGTACCGTAAGGTTTTGATAATCGGAGGGCTTGGATCCGTTGAATCCACATTCGAATTTCTACATCCGATGAGAAGGAATCCACACAAGGCAAGATATGGACTGATACGCAAGAGCCCCCCTACAAT
>CANIBL010000027.1 GCA_947466225.1 Deltaproteobacteria bacterium | reverse complement strand
GTTGAGTTCTTATTGGTCATTCTGGTTTCCGCTGTCTTGCTTGCAATTTCTCGATTGGAGACGCGGCTCTTTACGTTGAGTGAGTCGTTTTCCGAGAATAAAGAGTTCTTCACCAGTCTCGTATATTTTGCCATTATCAATGTCAATGTGATTCTTGCCCTGTTTCTGGGCTTTTTACTGTTTCGAAATATCATCAAGCTGATCATTGAGCGGCGTAAGGGGGTCTTTGGTTCTAAGTTGCGAACCAAACTGGTGGTCTCTTTTGCCTTTTTTGCGTTGGCGCCTACGTTGCTCCTTTTTTATGTTTCCACCAAGTTTATCACCCGTAGCTTTGAAACCTGGTTTTCCGAAAAGGTAAAAGAAAGCATGCAGTTGACCCGTGAAGCGGGTTCTTCTGTTTATGAGCATGACCAAAAGCGCTTGGAAAGTTTGGCTCGCATTGCCCTTCGACGGGTAGAGACTGCATCCCTTTTGAATACCCCCTGGTCGACGGTGGTTTCCCTAGAGCCAAAAGAGCTACAGGGGTTTGGTCATGAGTATGGGTTGCAGGTAGTAAAAATTTATAAAGCGAATGGGGAGCCGTTTTGGAGCAGCACCCAGGGATATCAATCTTGGGGGCCAGGAAAAGAAGATACCACCGTCGAAGAAGCCTTGCAGTTTTTTATACAAAATCCCGACAGCCTTTCTTTTAGTCGAGTGGTAGGCGAAAACCAGCAAGATGTAGTGAAAGGGTTTGCTCCCATTCGAGACCCCGTGCAGCATCGCCTTCTTGGTATGGTCATTACGGAGGTTCGATTTGAAACCCGCATTTTGGAAAGCATTGAAAAAATTATTGCTGATTTTGGAAATTTAAAGCCAGGTGCGCAGTTGATACAGATGAGCTACACCATTTTGATGGTGGTGATGACCTTGCTCATTGTCTTTTCTGCCACTTGGCTGGGTTTTTATGTCGCACGAGAAATCTCGGGCCCGTTGCAGCGACTGGCGGAAGCGGCCGGGGAGGTGTCGCAGGGAAATTACCACATTATGTTGGAGTCCCAACGGACGGACGAAGCAGGGCTTTTGGTACAAGCCTTTAATCGAATGACGCAAGATTTACGGGCCCATCAAAGTAAAAATGAAGAAGCCCAAAAATCGTTGCAAAAAACCAATGAAGAGCTGGAGCGTCGTCGGCAGTACATGGAAATTGTGCTGAAAAACATTTCGGCTGGGGTGCTTTCGGTAGATGCAAATCAATGCATTACCTCAGTGAATTCCGCAGCAGAAAAATTGCTTCACGTGCAAGCCAAGGCCATTATTGGAGGCAAAGCCTCTCAGGTGCTTCCGCCTCAATTGCTCGAGTTTTTTTGGAACCCCATTTCGGAAGCCTTGCAAGAGCAAGCGCATTATCATGGGCAAATTGAGTTGGAGTCGCGGGGAGAAGAACAGTCGTTATTAGTAGATGCGACCAAAATTTATGAGGACAATCAGGCCGAGCTTGGGGCTGTTTTGGTCTTTGGAGATGCAACGTTGCAGGTCATGACACAGCGAGCTGCAGCCTGGCGAGAGGTCGCGCGACGCATTGCACATGAGATTAAAAATCCCATTACCCCCATTAAATTGAGTGCACAGAGATTGCTTCGTCGGTTTCATGACCGGTTTGAAAAAGAAGAGCTAGATGTATTTAAAACCTGTATCGAAACGATCATTACCCAAGTAGATGCCTTACGAAATTTGGTAAATGAATTTTCTAATTTTTCTCGGCTTCCCACGATCCATCCGCAACTGGCGAAAGCTTCGGATGTTCTACTCGAGGTTGTGAAATTCTTCGAGCTGGGCTATCCAGAAGTGAAGTTTGACTATCAAAATCTGCAGGCAGTGCCATCCAGTTTACTGGATCGAGAACAGCTGAATCGTGCGTTTGTGAATTTGTTGACCAATTCTATTACAGCGTTACTGCCAGAGCGGAAAGGAAAGATTACGGTATCTTGTCGGTATGTGCGAGAGATGAAAACCATTCGAATTGAAATTATCGACAATGGGTGTGGCATTCCCGTAAAATTGCGAGAGCGGGTATTAGAGCCCTATTTTTCTACCAAGGAACAAGGGTCTGGTTTGGGGTTGGCCATCGTAAACCAGATTGTGATCGATCATCAGGGATATTTGCGTTTGGGAGAAAATCATCCCCATGGAACACGCGTATCCATTGAGCTGCCCGTATAAAGTGGAACAGGAATGGAGTTAGGTATGAGTCGTCGGGTAGTGAAGCCGTTTCGCGCATTGATTATCGATGATGAACGCAGTATTTGCGATACGTTGGCAGGGGCCCTTTCTGATGAAGGATGGGGGACCCTCATTGCCAGAAGCGGGGAAGAAGGGTTTGCGCTTTACAAGTCGCAGCCCGTGAATCTGGTCTTTCTAGATGTGTGGATGGAGGGGTTGGATGGGATTCAGGTGCTGCAGATGATGCGGGACTACAAAATGGGGATCCCCATTGTGATTATGAGCGGGCACGGCACCATTGAGACTGCGGTTCGAGTAACAAAGTTAGGGGCCTTTGATTTCCTCGAAAAACCGCTGTCGTTAGAGAAGATTTTGCCTTTATTGGAGCATGTGGAGAGTCGGGCCAAGCGCTCAGTCGAGGAGAAGCCGGCCGCGGGGCCAGACTGGAAATATGAGCTGATTGGGGTTTCGAAGGACGTCGATGCCATTCGCAGACAAATTCAGGTGGTAGCGCCGCGAAATAGTTGGGTTCTCCTTACAGGAGAAAACGGGACCGGCAAGGAAGTGGTGGCACGCAACATCCATCGCCAGAGTTTGCGGGCAGCGCAAGCATTTGTAGCCGTGAATTGTGCGGCAATCCCAGAGGAGTTAATCGAGAGCGAGTTGTTTGGGCATACCAAGGGCGCTTTTACCAATGCCATCCAAAGCAAGCGGGGAAAGTTTGAGCTTGCCCATCGCGGCACGCTTTTTCTAGATGAAATCGGCGATATGTCTCTGAAAACACAAGCAAAAGTATTGCGGATCCTGCAGGAGCAGTGTTTTGAGCCGGTGGGAAGTAGTGAAAGCATCTCAGTTGATGTGCGAGTGGTGGCAGCGACGAACCAAAACTTGAAGGAAGCCATCCGAGAGGGGCGTTTTCGAGAGGATTTATTCTATCGCTTGAATGTAATTCCGATTCATATGAGTCCGTTACGAGACCGCAAAGAGGATATTCCCGTCTTAGTGCAGTATTTCTTGGGGAAGGTGGCCCAGGAGTTGCACGAAACGAGGAAACGGGTGTCGCACGAGGCAATGGCGGTCTTAATGGGGTATGCATGGCCGGGTAATGTGCGGGAGCTTCGCAATCTGTTGGAGCGGCTCTGTATTTTATTGTCAGGCGAAGAAATTACCCGTGAAACATTATGGGATCTTGCCGCAGATCTATTTTCCGCCGAGTCAGTTGTGAGTGACGCCGCGCCATACATGGCATCTGGGGAATTACGCGGGGCTTTGTCTTCTTCCAAGACGACTCTAAAAGAGGCAAGAGACCAATTTGAACGGAGTTTTATCTTATCTAAGCTAGAAGAGTTCGAGTGGAATATCTCAAAAACTGCCGAAGCCATTGGGATTGAGCGGAGTAACCTGCATCGAAAATTGCGTGCCTATGACATCGAGCCCAAAAAGCAAAAACCCTAGGAAGCAGCCCCTCTGTATTGGCAGGCGCTATTCGGCGAATTTTTTTTCCAAAACTCAACTTGACGCTACCCCGGGGGTGTTATATTGAACAAGCCCCGTGTCATTGGAGAATTCCGATGAGGGCGACGCTGGCTTAGCTCAGTTGGTAGAGCAGCTGATTTGTAATCAGCAGGTCGTAGGTTCGACTCCTATAGCCAGCTCCAGTTCTGAGTGTACGTGGAGGGGTGCCCGAGCGGCCAATGGGGGCGGGCTGTAAACCCGTTGACTTCGGTCTTCATAGGTTCGAATCCTATCCCCTCCACCACGCACAGCACGCCAGAAAGAGCCCCTCCGAAAGGCGAGGCACATTTCCACACAATGGGACATGCGGGAGTAGCTCAGCTGGCTAGAGCATTAGCCTTCCAAGCTAAGGGTCGCGGGTTCGAATCCCGTCTCCCGCTCCATCCTTGCTCTTGGCATCGATGGCGGTTATAATCCGACAAATCTTGGTTCCGCCCGGGTAGCTCAGGGGTAGAGCGCGTCCTTGGTAAGGACGAGGCCATGGGTTCAATTCCCATCTCGGGCTCCAGAATCATGCGGATTGGAACAAATTCAGAGGTTTACAACATAAGATCCCGCGGCATACAGCCGATGGCGGTCTGTTTGGGAGGAGATACAGAATGTCCAAGGAAAAGTTCGAGCGGAAGAAGCCGCATGTTAACATCGGTACAATCGGTCACGTTGACCACGGAAAGACCACGCTAACAGCTGCAATTACGAAAGTAATGGCAATGAAAAGCGGCGGAAAAGCCATGGCCTTCGATGAAATCGATAAGGCTCCAGAAGAAAAAGCCCGTGGTATTACCATTTCTACGTCTCACGTAGAGTACGAATCTGATGCCCGTCACTACGCACACGTGGACTGTCCAGGTCACGCTGACTATGTAAAGAACATGATCACTGGTGCTGCGCAGATGGACGGAGCTATCTTGGTTGTAAGTGCAACCGATGGCCCGATGCCCCAGACACGAGAGCACATTGTTTTGGCGCGCCAGGTTGGGGTACCCAGCATTGTTGTGTTCTTGAACAAGTGCGACATGGTTGACGACGTTGAACTTCTTGACTTGGTTGAGATGGAAGTTCGCGAATTGCTAAGCCTGTACAACTTTCCAGGCGATGATATTCCAATCATCCGTGGATCAGCTTTGAGCGCGTTGAACTCTACTAGTTTGACCGACGAAGGCGCAAAGTCTGTTATCGAGTTGATCAAAGCATGCGATGATAGCATTCCTATGCCAGAGCGTGATCTTGATAAGAAATTCTTGATGCCAATCGAAGATGTGTTCTCTATCTCCGGTCGTGGAACCGTAGTAACTGGACGTATCGAAAGAGGCCGCGTTAAGGTTGGGGAAGAGGTAGAGATCGTAGGGATCCGCGCTACCCAAAAGACCATCTGTACCGGTGTGGAAATGTTCCGCAAGTTGCTCGATGATGGGCAAGCTGGTGACAACGTAGGTCTACTTCTCCGCGGTGTAAAGCGCGAAGACGTATTGCGTGGGCAAGTATTGTCTGCTCCAGGTAGCATTCACCCCCACACAAAGTTTAAGGCTAAGATCTATGTGTTGACGAAAGAAGAAGGGGGCCGTCACACGCCATTCTTCAAGGGCTATCGTCCACAGTTCTATTTCCGTACAACCGATATCACCGGTGCTGTTACTCTACCACCTGATGTAGAAATGGTAATGCCAGGGGATAACGTGGACGTAGAAGTCGAATTGATCAACCCAATCGCCATGGACAAAGAATTGCGTTTTGCAGTTCGCGAAGGTGGACGTACGGTTGGTGCTGGTGTTGTTGCAGAGATTATTGCATAATCAAGGCTGTTTTTACGAAAGGCAGCTTTTATTTATAGGCGAGTAGCTCCAATGGTAGAGCGGCGGATTCCAAATCCGCATGCTGGGGGTTCGAGTCCCTCCTCGCCTGCTCTGACTTTGATGAGGGAATCCATGGGGAAAGACGACGCTACTTGGATGAAAATCTGTTATGTAGCTTTTGCCTTAATTGTCGCGTATGTCGCCTACAAATTGCTGGAAACCCTGGGGGTACAATTTGGGTGGGGTGAGCGATATGAATGGTTTCCCCCTGTGCATAATATAGCTGGGCTCTTGGTGGGCGCTGCTACAGCAGGTTGGGTGTATTCCGATGTCGGTCGTCGGGAGTATCATTTGGCTGCTGTAGGTGAGGTGCGCAAAGTAGTCTGGCCCAAACTCCCAGATGTGAAGAAGATGACGCTGATTGTCGTCGTTGTGGTGGCAATCTTTGCGGTTATTCTTACCATCTTTGACGTGGTGTGGGCAAAAGTATTACAATTTATCTTACCTGCATAAGTGTAAGAGAGTGTTGTCGAAGATGCCAAGCAGTATACCTGCCCTGGCATACTGAATCGAAATGAGAGGCGACTGTGGGTCCTTGTCTTTGAGAAAAGGGGAGCCGAGTCGTCTTTTGTTGTTTTTTTACCATGAGAAAGGAATATGGGAAACGATAGCACGCAACCGGAATCGGTCGATATGCAAGCAGTATCAGAGGATAACGTTACATCTTCAACGTCTCAGGGGACTGCATCTCCTGTCAGCGTAGAGTTGCAGGCGGTTCTCGATCATCCTCACTTTAAATGGTACATCGTCAATACGTATTCCGGATCGGAAGAAACCGTAAAGTTGGCGTTGGAAGAGCGCATTCTAAAGGCCAAGATTGAGCGATTTTTCGGTAGTATCTTGATTCCCAAGATTCAAATCGAAAAAATGCTTAAAAGTGGGAAAAAGAAGATTATCAATAAGACTTCTTTCCCAGGGTATTTGATCGTTCAAATGGAAATGAACGAACAGTCTATGGGCTGTATTAGCTCAACGCCAAAGGTGACAGGCTTCTTGGGGGATAAGCATGCCCCACGTGCAATGAGCCAGCGAGATGTGTTGAAGATTTTGCGTCCGCCTGAGAAAGACGACAAACTAGATCCAACTGCTTCCTTTAAGAAAGGGGACACCGTTAAAGTTATCGACGGGCCGTTCACCAATTTTGATGGGGTGGTGGAAGAGGTTCGTGCTGATAAGATGAAGCTAAAAGTCTTGGTTAGCATTTTTGGACGAGAGACTCCGGTGGAGCTTACGTACAAGCAGGTCGATAAGATTTCGTAGTTCATCTGTGATGAGGTTTTTTTACTGGGGAACCACCTGCGGGGTTTCCCCAGACCCCTCCTTGCTGGGGAGTTAGAACAAGAGATACCCGATTGCGAGCTCTAGAGATGTAGAAGTCCGGTGTTTGGTGTTAGCATTGAGACTAAATACTGTTGGCCCTGTGTCAACAGGATTGTCGTTATAGTTCCATCCAAAACCAGCCTGAATGTATACATGTTTTGATTGAAACATCATGCCTTGGTATCCAATCAATATACCATAGTGATTTTCTCTGTGATGATTCAACATGTCATATATCAATGAACTCTTTCCTTTTGGGTCTGTGCTCTCTCTTGGGTTGACTTCAAGGCCTGCTTTGTACCAACGGCGTGCAGCATAGGCTTTTCCATAGAAGCCATCTGTTGCTGCGCCTGAGAAATGATAGGCGTATTCAGCGCCCAAAGATCGATATCTAGCTGATGGGGATGGGGGTCCTGTAAAAACCCCAGCTCGGTGATGTTCCCAAAAACCTCCCACTGTAGGATTTAAGAGAAGCTGTGCTTGGGCGTATACGCCTCTATCAATTTGTTGCGGTTTTTCTGAACTCTCTGATCCAAAGAGTGCGAACTGGGGCAGTAGGAGTACCCCCAACATCAAGCAACGTATCATCTGATTTTAATGTCCACCCCCAATGACTCGATTGTTATCAGGGGAGTCTTCGATATAACTTCGCCCTATCCATATCAATAATGAGCCACAGGCGAAAGCAGTAAATAAGATCATGGCGACAGGTAGAAAAGGGCCTTGGTAGACAACACCGAGAAATCCGGTTCCCAACGAGGCAATGAACAGTCGAAGGCCTTGGATCATGGACTGCCCACTGCCTTGTAGATCTAGGGGTAGCTGATTAATTGCGCTTGGAATCAGCAAGCTATTTACCGGTACCATGCCAGCGACAAAGCACATCATGAAGATCGTGGTTAGTCTTGCGTCCTCAATCCCAATCAGCGCAAGGGTAAGTAATGTTACGGTGCCGAGGCACATCGAAAATATCCCGACTTTCAGGCAGGGAAAGAGACCCCACCTTTTGTAAAACCAATTGATACAAAGCGAGAAGAAGGCAAATGCGCCTACAATCGGTGCTTGATAGTTGCCGAAAAGCGCTTGATCCATATGGAGAAAATCCACCATATAAAGGGCGCTGACTCCAGAGTAAATCCAATAGGCCGCGGCTAATACACACATGGCAACAGAGAGGGTCATGAATCGTGTATTTCGTATAACGGCACTGTACCCGAGAATAAGAGGTCGTAGGCGAAGGGATTTTCGTTTCTCAGGGGGTAAAGTCTCCGGTACAGCGATCATCGGTATCACACCAATGAGGCCCATGAGAAAGATCGCCCATAAGTTGCCTTGAAACCCAAAGCATACATTGATCCATGCTCCAACTAAGGGCGCCACTGCCATGCAAATTGTGATCATAGCGGTAGAAAAGGACATCCAGGCAATCTGTCCAGGGCCTGCAGTGAGGTCCATGAGCAGTGCGCTACCGGCTACGATGGGGGCTGTAACAGCCAAACCTTGTATGAAACGTGCACCCATAAGCAAAGAAAAGTCCCCGGCCCATATAGCGAAGACAGAGGCGCAAAGGTAGAGGGCCATCCCCCATATGATGGTCTTTTTGCGGCCCCAGCTGTCACAAAGTGCACCCGCAAGTAGTACCCCACATAAAAAACCAACGAAGTTGGCGGTGAGAAGCTGCTGAATTTCTCCATCTGTTACACCAAATGCCACTTTCATCGCAGGTAAGCTGGGAACCAAAAGCTCCATCTCAGGCCAGAGGCTGGAGGCCAAAAGAATTAAACAAAATGGGGCTAGTGGGATAGACCGACCCATAAGGGAAATCGATTTCATATAAAGACCTTTTTTTACACACAATAATAATGAGCTGCTGTTCACTTGGAACAACAGGGGGAAGCGACTCTGCTTCCCTACCACACGAGTCAAGGAGATACGTGGTAGGGATTAGTCGATCGTGGGGATGATTTTCTCAATGGTAAGGCTGGGCATGGGGCATTTCCTAAGCAAAATAGACCTTTTTGTACCTTGGTGCCCTGGGGTTTTGTCAAGGGGTTTCCTCAAGGACACGGTGTTTCATCGTGGCTCTTGCAATTTATTCTACGGTAGGCTAACTTCACTCCGGCGAATTTCGACTCTTTTGGAGTTTGCCTTAACATGCTGTTTTTATGTTTGCTTTTCAGCTGCCAGCGCGCTGCCGTATAAGCCAGATTTAGGCAACAAAACACTATCTTAGGAACACGATATGAGATTTTTGCTTTTATGTATTCTACTGTGGACGCAAGTAGCAACCGCTACTCCACGAGTCTTTTTGTCTTTGACCACTTTACCGGAGCGAGTAAAAGCATTGCCCCATGTATTGGCTTCTGTCGATCTTATGGGTGTTGAAGAGGTTATTATTTCAATTCCGAATGAGTATAAAGGCCAAGACTACCCAAGCGACAAAGAGTTTGAGGCATGCTTTCCTCCAGAGGCCCGCAAAAAAATGGTACTTCTTCGTCGGGCTGCAGGCGATTTAGGTCCCATTATGAAGCTAACGCCTCCACTTCGGTATTTGCATAACAAGCTAGGGGATGATGTCAATCTGGCAGTACTTGTGACGATAGATGATGATACAATTTATTCTCAATTTGTATTTAACAAACTCAATCTCAAGACATCCGACTCTATGCTCTCATCTATGGCTGCTATGGTCTTATCTACAGCTAGCCAAGAAAAATTGCCCGTCTCCAAATTTGCTTTATCTGCTCTAGATCGGAATTGTGTTCAAAGCGCAGGGTGTTACGTACATCCTCGCGGTGGCGTTACGTGGGATTTCGAAGAGGATACGATTGTAGCTGGTTTTAGTGGGGTTGCTTACCCATTGACACACTTGAGTCTGGACGTTATCGAGCGTATGGAGGCAGCCTCCCAATATACGCCTGATACGCGTTTATCTGATGATCTTGTGATTGGTCGCACCCTACGAATAAGTGGTGTCCCTTTGCAGTTTAACGAAGTTCCTTATTATTGTGCGCCGATCGACTCCACTCTCCCAGAGATTTTGGAAGAGGAGATTCGTCAACAGCCAAAGCATGAGCAAATACCAAATCTCCATATGTTGGAATTTCTGCGTCCTTTATGCCACCCAAAGGCATTTATGACTTTCTCGGAGCGCTTAATGGGAAAGAGAGTAGAAGGTGTTTTGCCTTGTCCTGAAGAGCGAGAACGCTATATGCGTGCTGATCAAGATCTGAAGAAATTCTTTTCAAAGTCTGAAGAGTAGAGAGTTGCCAGGGGAGGCGACGGGAGGAGTTATGCGGAACCAGCTGTCAGCTAGTTCCGCATAAAAATTACGTAATCCAGACTTGGCTGATCACAGCGGGGCGTTTCTTCAACCCACGCATGCAGTAGCGACGAGTAAAGTTCTCTATCTCTTTGCTTACCAGTTGACTGGTGAGGTCTTGGTTTTCTCCCCCAAGCTCAGCAGAAAATTCTTTCAATGCTTTAACCAAGGATTGACAGAAAGCTTCTCCAACGGGCAGGCCAATAGGTTGAACGCGAGGCCCTTTGGCCCATTTCTTGGTCTTCTTTACAAACAATCCGCTTATGAAGAATCCTCCAAGTTCACCCACATCAAGACGCTCTTGCAAGACGTCCTTGGTCATAACCAGAGCGGACTCAGAGTCCACATAATGGGTGTCGATCACGTTTTTTGGATCAAACTCTGTGTATACACGGTTTTTATCTACACAGATGGTGTCGCCGTTTTTAATGATCTGATCAGAGAATACTTTGGATACTTTGCCCGCTACATCTCGGTTGGCTTTTAGATGACTAAAGCTTCCGTGGATGGGTACGTAGTAATGAGGGCGTACCGCTTGAACAACCCGTTGTAGGTCGCCTTTGTAAGCGTGGCCGCTCACATGAATTTTGGGGTCATCCTTTGCGGTCACTACAGCCACGTCTTTGTACTCGAGCATACTTTGCAGAGAAAAAATGCTTTTTTCATTGCCGGGGATCACGCGAGAGGAGAAAACCACCGTATCTGATGGCTTGATGGTAATCGTACGGTGCTCGCCTGCGCAAATGCGCCACAGAGCGGAGCGTGGTTCTGCCTGACATCCGGTTGCGATATAAACGAGCTGATCAGCGCGGTAGTTGGCAGCTTGGCGCTCAGAAATGAGCATGCCATCGGGCCAGTTGAAAATACCGAGATCCACAGCCAGAGAGTAGCAATTTTGAATGCTGCGTCCCAATAGTACGATTTTACGGCGTGTTTTCTTGCAAGCCAGACTGATGGATTCTAATCGCCAAAAGTTACTTGCGAAGGTGGTAATAAATACACGGCCTTCGGCTTTTTTCAGAATTTGTACCAGCGGTTCTACTACCGAGCGTTCAGAAGGTGATGGACCTTGGCTGTGTACGTTGGTGCTGTCTGTGAGCATCAATTGCACGTTTTCGCGTTTGCCAACGGTGCGCAAGTACCCAAGATCCAAGGTTTTTTCATAGTATGGATCTGGGTCGATCTTAAAGTCGCCGCTGTGAAATACCGTACAGCCGCCAGCGCGAATCAGAAGGGCGCATGCATGAGGGATCGAGTGGTTTACGGGGAAGTATTCAAAACTTACTTCTTTCAACGTAATACAATCACCGGGTTGCACTGTTTTGAGTAGATCACGCTTTGGAAGATTTAGCTCTTCCATGCGGCCTTTGATCAAGGCTTGGGTCCATGGCGTCGCATATACAGGTGCTGGGTACTTACGCAGTAGGTACGGCATGGCTCCAATATGGTCATCATGACCATGGGTGATGATATAGGCGCATAGATTGTAATCCTTGATCCATTTATCCAGATCCGGGATCACGCGACTAACGCCGAGCTCTTTTGGCTCGGGAAAAATCGCACCAGCATCCACAAGAAAGAGGTTTCTTTTGTGAATATACGCTGTGATGTTCATACCGAAGGCCCCACAGCCTCCTAGCGGAATGATCTTCAGTGCGGGTTGGGAGGGAGAGTGGGAATTGGGTTTTGGTTGAGCTTGCGTTGTTTTGTTCACCATGTCCTTATTCAAAATGATAGGTGGGAGTTGTGCAAGTTGGACGCAAACCGACCCCTAGCTTTCTAGGGTCCGATTGCTCGAACTTGCGATTATAATTGATAAAATCCGAATTTATCGTGCCGTATATCGTATCAAGCCGCGAGGGCAGAAAATTTATCCAGTAGCGAGGCGTTTGAACGCCGGGGATCATCAACGACCAGTTATGCTTGAGATCGGGGGCGGATACAACCTTTTTGTCGGTATTTTTTGTAAACATTTCTTATTTCAACCCTTTCCGTTCCAACCAAAGAAAGGGTTCCAGCTTTGCGTATACGCGTTCCAACTTTTTGGTTGATCGCGTGTTGGTTGTGCCTTTTGAAGAGGCGTCCCTTTGAAGTTCTTGGATTTTTTCTGCAATACGTCCCAGGTGCTCTGCCTCTGCGTACATGGATTCTTCATTGGTAAGCGTATGAAACACTCTGATTCTGGATAATTTGCTGGAGAAGGCATTTTGGCTACTGTGTCGATACTCATTCCATGAATATTCTGGATCTTTGTGGAATGCGGCGGATACCTTTCTGCGCTCTCGAAGTAACAGTCCAAATCCGACCTGCAAGGTATGGACATGGTCATGCAAGTATACCATTTTTTGGGTGACATCTTCTCCATAGACCGTAGGGAAAAATAGGGGTGACTCTGAGGTGGTATCAGCCGCTTGTTCGCGCTGTTCTGCCAGTACCTGCTGGAGTCGTTCTTGCTGTGCCGCCTGATCGGCTCGCTCGAGGGCCACGGTTGTCGGGTAGAGAAAGTGGAATACTCTCGCCTCAGGATCAGTCAGTAAGGTCGTCCTTTCTCTATAGTATTGAATAATCGCCGGGAGATAGGTGCTGCGATCCAAATGTTCTTGGAGCGCTTCTGGCGCTGTCTCTAGAAGTTCGCGGTTAATAAACCGCATCGTGTATGCGGTGTCGAGCTGTTCCAGCTGCGTCAGAGGAGGAGAGGGCAGGGTTTGAATCCCGGCGATGCATATAGCAAGGCATATGGCAGCCCCCAATATGGCAAGGAATAAACTACGGGCTTCGTGTCGAGTCGGCACGAGTAGGGAAAGAAAACCCGCAACATACTGCCTATTTTTCGGTATCCGGGGTGTTGAGGATGGGATGGCAATTTTAGCTAGGATCGTAAGAGGGCCTTTTTGAAAGCAAGCGGCCTCTTGGACTCCGGTGCTGCTATAGACGGGTGAGAGGGCAAGATGCACCTGTGTCCATGTGTCATCCAAGGCGCTGCGAAGGTGGTGTTGTTTGAGAGACCCAATTTTCACCTGTTGACTGCGGGGTAATAGAGGAACGCGAAGGGTATGCCACCATGCATGGCCGATGCGGATCGCAAGAAAACGATGCAAGGGGTAGTGTCCTGCTGCAATGGTGGCGCCATTTTGTAGGACCTCTAGATAGAGGCGTGGCTTGCGGTTCATCGGGTTTGCACCTCAAAGGCGTATTGCGAGAGTCCTGCAGTCGCGATAGCGTCGAGAACCGGTGCGAGATCTCCATATTGCAACGCGTGGTCTGCTGCAATCTTTACCGTGGCGTCTTCCAGTATGACGCGTTGGGACAAAGCGGTTTTGAGGTACAGATGTTGTACGTGCTTTTTTAGGTATTTCGTTAGACTTGCGCTTACATCAGCCACAGTGTAGGGCGAGCGATTCCATACCAAATCAGGCTCACCTGGCAGCTGAATCAAGATCCCTTTTGATATGGAGTGAACGGAAAGCCAAATGCCGTGAAACCTGTTGGCTGTAACCGTTGAAATCGGGAGTTTTTTGGCTGATAGCTGTGGCACTTGGGTGTGATAATCCATGTGGGGATTTAGAGTAGAGAGCGTATGACTGAGAGAGATGCAGAGATAGAGGCTGCTAAGGAAAATCGGATAAAATCCCCAATAGCAGATGGATTGCAACCGATCTTTTTTAGTAACTATAGACAAAAGAAGTTGACTCACGGGTTCTCCCCTGAGCTTTGATGTGCCAATAGAATATGGTCATAATGATGGACCTGCCGCAATTCTGCCAATAGCTGTACCAGTCCTGTCATGGGTTGATCGACAGTTGGCACGAGTACGATTAGATGGTGCGATGTCGCGACCAACTGATTGTTCATCAGCAATCGTTGTAGAGATGCAGATAAAGAGGCTGCAGTATAGGAAACGGTATCCAGGGCATGGGGTTCAGTTAGGGTTCGAAGAGAGAGTGTCGTGGGGGTTTGTTCTAGAGTTAAGGTCCCCGCTGGCATTTTGATCGATGCAGTGTGCTTTTCTTGCTTCAAAGCGTCTAAGGCTGGAGATAAGAGAGGAAATTCTGCCTGTACATACCCATAGGTCTCCCGATCTTGAAACAGTTGTAACGAAGCGATCAAGATCGCAGAAAGGGTAAAGAGAGGCAAAAATTTTGCATAGGACAGAAGTCCCATGTCAAATAATTTCTTCTTCGTCTTTTCCAGCTTCTGCTGGAGATGTTGCAAATGCGTTATTGGCAATCGAGGTCCCTTCTTCAATCAGAGGTTCCAGTTTGTCTTCTGGGGGATCCAGTACCGTATAATGTTGAGCGTCTATATTGGGGCAAGCGGCTGTGCTGGTAGAAACAAATCCAATCTCTGCGGGGACTAATAGATTGTGTAAACTGGTGACACCCAAGGTGATGGCATCCAAAAGTGCCGTAGCTAGCCCTCGAATGAATTGGTGGAAAAACAAAATCAGCATGCAGCTCAGTAGGCTGAATACCGTGTATGTGAGCGAGCCAGTGATGCCAGAGGCCAGGGTCATTTGCTTTTGGGTCGTATCTAGGATTGCTAAGGAGTGAAATGATTCCCAAATGGCATCAATGGTACCCAAAACCCCGGTGAGCAGCACCAGTGTTGCAAGTGTAGGCAAAATGTGCACCCGTGTTTCAATGCGAGGCAAAAACTCTAAGGTGCTTTCTTCTAGAACGCCCTTCACAGTGGTCGGATCATTTTCAGAGGCCTCTAAGGCACGCAATGCAATTTGGGGAAATGCTGTAGAGGAGGTGCTTTTACAAAGGGTGATGGCACGGTCAAAGTCTTTGGCTTGAATCATGCTTTTTAGTTGTGCGGTGAACTGACGAAATTTGATGTTGTAGACAAAAGAGAACATCAAGAATCGTTCGATGATAAAAACAAAAGCCAAAAAAGTCAGACATAAAATTGCGATGAGATAGGGGTTGCCGCGTTGCAAATGTAGCGCCAATTCATTCCACATGGAGACCCTCGTTGAAAAGATGCTGACTCTTTCATTGTAGGATGTGTGTATAGGCAGGAGCTAGATCCGTTGCTGGGCAGATTTTTCCCGATGAATTCCGTATTCTTTACCTCGACCTTGACAGATCGTAAGCAGGTCAAGCTGCATGTGAGAGCAGTTGGACAAGGGGGCTTTTTTTCAACTAAAATCTGTCAAAGTCGAGCTTAGTTTCTCAAGTTGACCGGCGCGCCACTCTTTAAAAAGAATTTCTCGGCGTCGAGAGTAACGTTCATTAAGAATGGTTGCTGTGATGATATGATCAGTTCGAAAATGTCGGAAGCTTTTCTGTTCTTCATACCAACAAGCAAGGATTCGACCGTCTCCAAAATACCCAATGGCAAACGGCCACACAGTCCCCTCGGTTCTTTCTCCTGTTTTGGAGCGATAAGAGATTTTCATTTTGTACTCATGACGAATGGCTTCTCGTAATAGCGAAAGGTCTTCTTTCATAAGTTGTTTTAAAGCCGGTGGGCCTACTCTTAATGGCACTGCACCCATCCCATCTTTTATGTTCCTGGGGAGCACCTCCCGAATTTTAGCCAAAGCTGTGTTTGCTGCGCTTGCAAGGGGCTGATCCCCAAATGTGGAGACCCACAGCATTCCCAACATAAGCGCTTCTACTTCTGTTTGTGAAAACATCAGTGGTGGCATGAAATATCCAGGCCGCAACACGTAGCCAACCCCAGTCTCTCCTGTAATTTCAGCGCCTTGGGATTGGAGAGTTGCGATATCTCGATAGAGGGTTCGAATGCTACACCCAAGCCGTTCCGCTAATTTTTGGCCGCTTACGGGGTAGCGATAGGATCTTAAAACTTGCAGTAGGTGTAAAAGTCGTTCGGTTCGATTCATATCCAAAGACTACTGCCATTTTTTGACAGTATCAACGGGTAATATAGGAATCGAGAATTTTATATAAAGGAAACCCGATATGCTAAGTCCAAACCTATTGCTTTTTTACGTGAAAGATCCGATTAAAAGCGCTGAATTTTATGAGAAAATTTTCCAGATAAAGCCAGTAGCCGCTTTTTCCACCTATGTTGCATTCTCTTTCCCAAATGGACTTACATTTTCGCTTTGGTCCACAACAGCAAAAGACTTTGTTTCTTCTGGCAGTGGCCATCGATCAGAACTTGCCTTTATGGTGTCAGAAGAAGATGAGGTCCGTCGGTTACGTGCAGCATGGGGGAGATTGGAGATAAATATTGAGCAAGATCTCTTTGAGGCGGTGTTTGGGTTGAATTTTGTAGCCCTAGATCCTGATGGACATCGGATTCGCGTTTGTATCCCAGATCGGAACTAAACAGTCCTATCATTGGGCATCCATCCTCCTCGATTGAGGGAGATGCCCAGAGGGCCTTCGGCCTGGGCATGACGGAATTACCTTCAAACCAGTGCTGTGCGTAACATCATATCCTTATTATGCCCTTTCATCTGATGCATCGCGGGTAATGAGCTGACTTAGTGCTTCTTGGGCCGGTTTTCCCTCAAAGAGGACCTGGTAGGTAGCAGAAGTGATGGCCATGCGTACCCCGAGTTTGGTCCCAAGCTCAAGGGCTGCGCGTGTGGTAGTGACACCTTCTGCGACAGAGCCTGCGAGCTTAAGCGCCTCATCGAGAGTTTTGCCTTGTCCCAAATGAAATCCTACGGTGAAATTTCGACTCTTTCGAGAGGAGCAAGTTAAGAAAAGGTCACCGACGCCTCCAAGGCCGCCAAACGTGAGAGGATCAGCCCCGAGAGCAGCGCCGATACGGGTCATTTCAGCCAATCCTCGGGTGATTAGAGCTGCGCGGCTGTTTTCTTGTAATCCCAATCCGACACATGCTCCCGTCGCAATGGCGATGACGTTTTTCAAGGCGCCGGCTACTTCAAGACCCAGGGGATCGCTGCTGGTATAGGCGCGAAATTCTGGACTGTGAAATACCTGTTGCGCCCACTGGGCTCGAGTTGGATCTATGGATGCCATGGTGATAGCGGTCGGCAACCCTTGGGCGACTTCGATGGCAAAGCTGGGGCCAGAAAGTACGGTGAGTTTGGCGGCAATCGCCTCGCCAAGTACTTCGCGTACAATATCGCTTACAAAGTAGTGGGTGCCAAGTTCAATGCCTTTGCTGGCAGAGATCAAGAGTTGGGTTTCTTGGATATGCCCTTTTAAGGGATGAAGTACGGAGCGCATGGCTTGAGTTGGAATCGAGAGTACGATCACTTCGGCTTCTGCCACTGCGGCTTTCAAGTCAAGCGTAGCTTGTAGAGAGTCTGGTAATAGAATCGAGGATAAATAGCTTGGGTTTTGATGGCTTTCCATGATGCTCTTCACCACGGCTGCGTCGCGAGACCACAGCGTGACTGCATGGCCGACGCGGGCCAGATGACAAGCCAAGCAAGTGCCAAAATTTCCGGAGCCAACCACGAGAACGCGCTGGTAGGGTGTCGTTTGCATTGGTAAAACCTTTTCTACGTGATATGATGCGACTTTCAGATTGGCGCATTTTCAGCTGTTGTGTCTACGAAAGGCGTGACCCTTCATGCATCCTTATTTACCCGTTCTGATCGTCCTCGCCGTTGCCCTTGTCATCGGGTTGGTGATGAGCTTTCTCTCCGCCTTTTTCGGGCCTAAAGTCCCATCGGCCGTGAAGCAAGAGGTCTTTGAGTGCGGTGTGCCGGAGTTGGGTTCTCGAGAGCGGATGAGCGTTCGATTCTATCTTACTGCGATCCTCTTTATCCTATTTGATATTGAGACGGTATTTTTATACCTCTGGGCTCGAACTTTCAAGTCTTTGGGCTGGTTTGGTATCGTAGAAATTTTTGTGTTTGTTGCGATTCTCGTCGCTGGCTATGTGTACGTGTTGAAGCGAAAAGCCTTGGAATGGGAGTAATATGATGGAACTGCCAGTTCTAGATGAAACGGCCGTACAAATCATTGCTACCGTGGTGAAATTCTTGGTGGTGTTGGTTGCGGTGTTGCACATTCCGCCTGTTATGATCTGGGTGGAGCGACGTGCGCCTGCTTTGATGCAGCGTCGACGGGGGCCCAACCGGGTCGGGTTTTTTCGCTGGCGACTATGGGGGTTGTTGCAAACCCTAGCGGATGCAGTGAAACTGATTTTTAAGGAAGAGTCTGTGCCAGGAAGTGCCTATCGCGGCTTTTTTCATCTGGCACCTTTGATTGGACTCATTCCAACCTTGCTGTTTGTCTCCTCAATTCCTTTTGGCCCTGGGATTGAAATCGGGGGATGGAAAATCTCTCTGAGTGTGATCGAGCTGGATATTGGGGCTCTCTTTATACTCGCGGTCACTGGGATCGGCGTATATGGCGTCACCTTAGCGGGTTGGGCTTCCAACGGAAAATTTTCTCTTCTTGGTTCATTGCGTGCCTCGGCTCAGATGATCAGCTATGAGATTCCCCTAGGTCTTTCTCTTATTCCACTTGTACTGATTTATGGATCTCTGAATCTACAGCAACTCATCTATGCGCAATCTGTCGTATGGAAATGGGGGATTTTTCTGTCGCCGATTTCTTTCTTCATTTTCCTTATTTGCATGTTTGCCGAAACGAACCGCGCTCCTTTTGACTTGTCCGAGGGAGAGAGTGAATTGGTTGCCGGGTTTCATACCGAGTATGGCTCTGCCAAATTCGCTCTTTTCTTTTTAAGCGAATATGTCGCCATGTTCGCGTTGTCCTGTCTCTGTAGCGTCTTGTTTTTTGGTGGCTGGCAAATTCCCTTTGTTTCCCATGCACTTTTGGTTTCATTGTTGGGTGTCAACCTTGCTGCGCTTGTAGGGGTTGCTACCTTGTTGCTAAAAGCCGCATTTTTTATGTGGCTTTATGTCTGGGTGCGATGGACATTGCCTCGGTTTCGGTATGACCAACTTATGAATCTGGGGTGGAAATTTTTGTTACCGCTTGGCTTGGCAAATATTTGCGTGACAGCCCTCGTGCTTGCTGTGATGGGAGCGTAGGATGATCGAGCTTGGATTTTTCTACCTATTTGCTGTGATCGCGCTGGGAGCCGCGCTGGGTGTGATTCTGCTTAAAAACCCTGTGGCAGCTGCGATGTTATTGGTCGTGACCCTGTGCGCATTAGCGGCAGAATATGTACTACTGGGCGCAGAGTTTTCTGCTGCGATTCAAGTCTTGGTTTATGCTGGGGCCATTGTGATTTTATTTACCTTTGTCATTATGTTACTCAATTTGGGACAAGAAGAAGTAGGGCAATTAATGGGCGTTTCCAAATGGGCCCTTTTGTTCTCTTTATTGACAGGTGCCGCGATTATTCTCATACAACGTTTGAGCGTGGGCCGTTTACCGGAGGCAGCGCTGTCTACTCTAGGCTCAGACAATGTGTATGAAGTAGGCATGGCCTTATTTACCCGATATTTATGGCCGTTTGAGTTGGCGTCTTTGCTCATTCTGTTAGCGGTTATTGCCAGTATTGTGATCGCGAAAAAACCAACGCTACCCGCCCGTGATGCGTAGCCGTGGAGTTACCTGTGAGCAGCATAATCCCAATTGAGCACTCTTTGATACTAGCCTTCCTGCTGTTTTTTATCGGAGCAGCGGGGGTCTTGATTCGTCGAAACTTGATTACCGTCTTGATGTCCATCGAGCTCATGTTAAATAGTGCAAACCTCCTGTTTGTCGCTGCATCTCGACAAGTGGGCAATGTAGATGGACAGGTGATGATGTCGTTTGTGGTGGTGATTGCAGCGTGTGAGGCAGCCATTGGCTTGGCCATGGTTATTGCCATTTTTCGACGATACGGCAATATCAAAACCGAATTTTTGCGGGCTTTGAGGGGATAGTATGATTTGGATGGTGTTGGCATTTCCACTTTTGGGCGCATTGCTCAATGGGTTCCTGCTCCCAAGACGCTCAAAGTTCTTGTCCCATGGGGTTGCCGTGGCAGCCGTGGGAAGCGCTTTTCTTTGTGCATGTAGCGTGTTTTTGGATTTTTTTGCCGCCCGTCGTCCTCAGCTTCATTTTGGCTTTGAGTGGTTGCGTGCAGGGAAATTTGTAGCGCCTTTTGAGTTGGCAGTGGATCAATTGTCCGGGCTTATGATTTTGATTATTACCGGCATCGGTACGTTGATCCATATCTATGCCGGTGGGTATATGAAGGAAGAAGAGACGACGTATCGTTTCTTCGCGTACCTGAATCTGTTCATATTTATGATGTTGCTGTTGGTATTGGGTAACAACTTATTGGTGATGTTTGTCGGTTGGGAAGGTGTAGGGCTTTGTAGTTATCTCCTCATTGGGTATTGGTTTCAAGAGGAAGCCAATGCCAAAGCGGGGATGAAAGCCTTTCTGGTGAATCGAATCGGAGACATCGGGTTTTTAATTGGGATTTTTCTTACGTTTCGGCATTTTGGTACGGTGTCTTTTACCGAGTTGTCGTCGTGGATAAACCTGATGACTACGTTGCCTGACCCATATCCAAAGGCCATTTTTTGGATCACCTTGTCCTTCTTTATTGGGGCTTGCGGAAAATCAGCTCAGCTGCCGTTATATGTATGGCTGCCCGATGCCATGGCAGGTCCTACTCCGGTATCTGCCTTGATCCATGCTGCTACCATGGTGACCGCTGGGATCTTTATGATGACGCGCATGAGTTTCTTTTACTATGCAGCGCCCGATACCATGTTGATCGTGGCTTTTGTGGGTGCTTTTACCGCACTATTTGCTGCTACCATTGCCTTGGTGCAAACGGATATTAAGAAAGTGCTGGCTTATTCTACTGTGAGTCAATTGGGCTATATGGTATTGGCCTGCGGCGTGGGGGCTTTCGATGCAGGCGTATTTCATCTGCTTACCCATGCTTGCTTCAAGGCGCTATTGTTTCTCGGAGCAGGTAGCGTGATTTTTGCTATGCACCATGAGCAAGATATGCGTCGCATGGGAGGACTGAGAAAGCATCTTCCCATTACCCATGCTGTAATGCTGATCGGGGTCTTGGCAATCATTGGGGTTCCTGGTTTTTCTGGGTTTTTCTCCAAGGATGAAATTTTATGGAAGGCTTTTATTTTCCCCACGTACGGACCGATTCTGTGGGGAGTTGGGTTTCTCGCTGCAGGTTGCACCGCATTTTATATGGTTCGGTTGTTGTGTCTGACGTTTTATGGGCCGAGTTACCAAGATCCCCATGCGCATCATCATCACCATGAACCCCATGAAACGCCCTGGTACATGTGGGCCCCCTTGGTTATCTTAGCCTTTTTGAGTGTTGCGGTGGGATATCTTGGCGTACCCGATTTTCTTGCCCACCTGGTAGGGGGGCGCAATCTTTTCGCTTCTTATCTCGAGGGACTGGTCTATATTCCCACATCAGCGCGATCTGCATGGACACACTTGCATGCAGAGCATGCGCATAGTTTGGAGTGGGGCTTGATGTTGACTTCGGTGGCATGGGTGACCTTGGCAGCAGGTACTGCCGTATTCTGCTACGTGAATCGTCCGGTACGGGGAATTGCGGGCTTTTTGGGTGCTCACTTTCCTCGGGTGCATCAGCTGTTGTTAGATAAATATCGGGTGGATGAATGCTACCAACAAAAGATTGTGACCCCACTAGCAGAGATCAGCACCTTCTTATGGCAACTTTTTGATGTTCGCATTCTCAATGGATGTGTGAATTGGGTGGGATACTTGCTGATGGGTACGAGTGGGATTGCGAGTTTTCGCATGACCGGCAGTTTGCATCGATATGGATTTTGGGTGTTGGCCGGTACGGTCGGTATATTGGTTTTTAGCTGTTTCTAGGTAGTAAAGGTGACGCGCATGCTCCTTCCATGGATCCATTCCCATATTGCCAGTCTCACGATTTTTACGCCTGTATTGGTGGCCCTGCTGGTGCTGCTTTGCCCGAGTCTCGCAATAGCAAAATGGGTCGCCCTCTTGGGTGCGTGCGGCTGTTTTCTGGAATCTGTACATATTTGGCACTATTTCGTACCGGGGCATGGCTTGCAATTTACGGAAAGTTACCCTTGGATGCCAGAATGGGGGATTCAGTACTTTGTTGGCGTTGATGGAATCAGTTTGTTGCTGATTATGCTGTCGACATTTTTGACATGCTTGCTCGTAGTTGGTGCATGGAATTTTGAGGCCCGGGGGCAAAAAACCTTTTTGGCTCTCTTGCTCTTTTTGGAAAGTGGGATGTTGGGGGCACTCATGGCCTTCGATCTTGTCTTTTTCTATGTATGCTGGGAGATCATGCTCATCCCGATGTACTTCATCATTGGGGTATGGGGCGGGAAAAATCGCGTGTATGCCACGACGAAATTTGTGCTTTATACCGTTTTTGGTTCTTTGCTCATGCTGGTGGCTGCCATTTGTCTCTATCTTTTGCATAAAAAAGAGTTTGGGGTTTACAGCACGAACCTATTGGATCTGTATCGTCTCTCCGGCCTGCCGGCTTCGGCCCAGTTTTGGCTCTTTTGTGCTTTTGCGTTGGCTTTTGCTATTAAAGTACCGCTGTGGCCTTTTCACACTTGGTTGCCCCATGCCCATACGGAAGCGCCGACCACAGGTTCTGTTATTTTGGCGGGGGTGTTGCTAAAGATGGGTACCTATGGCTTGTTGCGCTTTGCTATTCCGCTTTTCCCTGCAGTGTTTATCGATTTTGCGCCCCTGCTGTCCACTCTCGGTGTGATTGGGATCATTTATGGGGCCCTGGTTGCGTGGCAACAACCGGATGCAAAGAAAATGGTGGCGTACTCTTCTGTCTCCCACTTGGGATTTGTGGTGGTGGGAAGTTGTGCGGTGCTTCACTCCATGATTTCTCCGGAGGCGCTGACAGGGGCAGTGTATCAAATGATCAACCACGGGGTTAGTACGGGGATGCTCTTCTTCTTGGTGGGAGTCTTGTATGATCGCCGCCATACGCGCATGTTAGAGGATTTTGGGGGATTGGCCCAGCCCATGCCCTGGTTTGCCGTATTACTCATCATTGCGACCCTTGGCTCTGTTGGGTTGCCGGGCACTGGGGGATTTGTAGGGGAATTTTTGATTCTGTTGGGTACCTTTCAGTCAAGCCCCACCATCGCTATTTTGGCTTCTTTAGGGGTATTGCTCGGTGCTGTGTATATGTTGACCCTATGCCGGAAAGTATTATTTGGCCCAATTACGCACAAAGAAAATACGTCTCTTCCAGATGTCACCGGGCGCGAAGCCCTGGTTTTGGTACCGTTGGCATTGCTGGTAGTCGGAATGGGCGTCTTTCCGAATTTTTTCTTGGATCAGGTGCGACCTTCTATTGATCATTTGGCCAAGACCTATTCTGAATATCGGCTCGAGCGGACTGAGTTGCCGCCCCTTTGTTGCAAGAGAGGGGATGAATAAGTGGAGGTTGCATTGTCTACATTGACTCCGATTCCGGTTGCCTTTTATGGGGCGGCAAGTCCGATTTTGATTTTGAGTGTTGCTGGAATTCTCGCCATGCTGCTATCAGTGTGCGGCAAATGGAACCGACCAAGAAGTAACTTCTTATTTTTGTTTACAATTTTAGCTGCGACCCTGGGTTGCCTGGTACAGAATGGACCGCGTTCCTTTAGTTTTTTCGAAGGTGCATTTCAGTGGGGTAGTGTTGCCTATATCGGCAGTCTATTGATCGTGGGTTTGGCGGGGGTACTGGCTGCTTTGTTTTACCCCAGTTACTTGCGGACTCGGTTTTTTACAGGCGAAGTGATCGCATTATATCTTTTTACTCTCTTGGGCATGCTGGTTTTATTGTCTAGTGACGACTTTGTTACCATTTTGGTGGGCGTGGAATTGAGCGCCATGGGGCTGTATGCCTTGGTTGGATATGTGGATATAAATCGTCTGTCGCTGGAAGCGGCTGTGAAGTACCTCGTGTTGGGATCTGTAGCCACAGCAATCTTTCTTTTTGGTGTTGGACTGCTCTATCTCAGCACTGGGTCGTTGAGTTTGCATGCGATTTTGCAGCCTGTGGCGCCGGCCATGCAGATTTGGCAGCAAACCGGCATGCTCATGGTGCTGTTGGGTCTTGGATTTAAACTTGCGTTGGCGCCATTTCATAGCTGGGCACCGGATGTCTACGAGGGGGCCCCTAGTGGGATCACTGCTTTTATGGCAACCTGTGTCAAAATCGCTATCCTGTTGTTGCTTTTTCGGATCTGTAGATTCTTTCTCCAGGCTCAGCCTCAGTGGTCACAACTTTTCCTTTACTTGGCTGCTTTTTCTATTGTGATCGGCAACTGGTTGGCGTTGGTTCAAAGCGGATTAAAGCGCATGCTGGCCTATTCTTCCATTGCCCATAGTGGATATATGGCCATGTTGTTGAGTATCGATCCTCACGGGGGGGCGCTGGGTACGCTGGTGTTTTATCTGATTGGATATTCGCTGGCATCTGTCGCCATATTTGGTGTGATCATGTGGCTCGAGGAGAAGAACTGCCGCAATCTCCATCTGGATGATATTGCGGGATTGAGTCGCAAATATCCTCTTGCTAGCTTGGCGCTTACAGTCGCGATTTTAAGTTTGGCTGGAATGCCCCCTACCGTTGGATTTTTGGGGAAGTTTTTTATCTTGACCCAAGCGGTGCAGGGCGCTCAAGTGGGACTTGTGATTTTGGCGGCACTGGGAAGTACCGTTTCATTGTATTATTATTTACGGGTTTTGGTGCGCATGTATATGCATGAGCCGGATCCAATTTCTTTGTTGGCGCCCCAGCGATCTTGGTTGACCATTTTGGTAGTCGGGACTTCAGTCAGTCTGGTGGTGTTGATGGGAACCTTGTGGACGCAGCCGATGTTGGAATGGGTTAAAGGGGTTGGGTTGTAAGTAGTTATTTTGGGAACCTGCCCAGCTGGTTCCCAAAATAAAAAAAGAAAGACAAACATGTACCCCATTCTGTTCCAATGGAACACCTGGATCATCCCTACCTGGCATATCCTGTTTCTTCTCGCCGTATTTTGCGGGTATCGCTACATGCAAAGACTGCGTTCACAGATAGCCCCTGGTATTCCAATGCGGGATTTCGATACGCTCTTTGCCCTTGTCTACATTGCAGGGTTCTTGGGTGCTCGCTTGTTTTCCTTTTTCACCGATGAATCACTCTATGACCCTCTCGTGCAGATTCCGCTTTGGCATATTTTCGTGCCGGGCCCGATGACGTTTTATGGCGGTGCGTTGGCTGGGTTTGGGATGGGTTTGGGGTTTTGTCTATGGAAGAAAATGCCCTTGGGGGCGCTACTGGATTGTATAATTCCTGCTGTGTTGCTGGGGCTTTGTATCGGCCGAATTGGATGCTTTTTGAACGGGGACGATTTTGGTTTACCGGTGCAGATCGGCCCCAATATGCTAACGCCTTGGTGGGCGGTGACATTTCCCAATCATCTGATCCCCGTCCCTCGATACCCTGTGCAACTTATGGAGTCAGGCGCAAGTTTTCTTCTTTTCCTGTGCTGTGCATTCTTGCGTAAGCGGTCTCTGCGCGTCGGGCAAGTTGGGCTGTTGGGGAGCATCGGATATGGCATTGCACGGTTTTTTTTGGAGTATTTGAGAGGGGATGTACGAGGATGGGTGGTGGCGGGTTTTTTATCGCCGGCTCAGTTGGTAAGCCTATTGCTTATTGCTGCAGGGATTGTGACATTCTATGGACAGAAGCTGGGTTTGTTTGGATCATCCGACTGATTGCCTGAAATGGTGCCGTATGCTGTGCACAATGAGGTACTTTGGGTGGTGGATAGTGTATTGGGGTCTACCGTCTTGAGCTTGTCTGCAATATCTTTGGAAATTTTTTGTGTGAAGTTGGCTTTTAAGGTGTTCAGCTGAGATGGATCTGGTGCTAGCTTTCGCACCTTGGTGATTTTTGACATAGAGTCAATGATGCTTTGAGTGAAAGAAGGGGGAATGCCTGGCAGTTGTTGAAATGCCAGTGAAACCACGGTCATGTCGTTTGCCAAGGCCTCAAACTGGGTTTGGGATTGTTGTGAGGCACAGGTTTTAGATGTGGGGAGAATTTGCTCCGTGATGGAGGCGAAGGAAAGAATTTGGGTCTGAAATGTTACGATATTTTGAGGATTTTTTAGATCGATGGCTGCGATTTGCTGTGCTCGTTTTTCTAGGTTGCTAGTGCCAATGGTATTGGTGTTGGGATAGGCAATGATGGCATGGAAAATCACCGATTCGATGAGATGGAGTGCGGCCCATAGAAACAAGCTTTGATCTCGTAGGAGCCGTCTTTCCGTAATTTGTGTGCAAATATGACGTGTCTCTTCCTTGAGTCGGACGTCAAGATCGACAAATTTACAGAGGGTGACTATTGCCTTGTTTACATAAAAAAGCTGGCTCAGCTGCTGTCGTGCCTTATTGGCACAAAAGGGAACCCAAATCGGGTATTCCGGAACAGTTGCATCTGGGGTCCCCAGTTTGGGCAAGTTTTTGTCCGTGACGCCGACTAAAGAAGTGAATCGACTGAGCTCACTACTTGTTCCACCTGTCGTGCTCGAAGTCTTGTTCTTTTCCGCGTCCATCTTGGCAATCAAGTCAAAAGGAATGACACCAGAAAGTCCCAGATACACGTACCCAAGCAAGATAGCAGCTCGTTCGGAGAACGGATTCAGAGCATACGCACTTTCTGCGTGTTCGAGTGAGTCTACGATTTCTCCATTATCATAGGCTGCTTGTGCCAGAGTCAAATGCACATCAAATACGTCTTTTTGTGAGGGGGGGATGCTTTTGCCGAGGGGATTACTTGCTGCTCCACAAGCAGAGAGCAGAAGAAACAAACCGGACACAAAAAGTTGGGTCATAGGGTGTTCCTGTTTTGAAAAGAGATCTTGAAGGCTGTGTTTCCAGCGTATCGTTTTTTGCGGGCTTGTTGTACAATTCTTTTATTCATTCCAATCACTTGCTAGAATATGGGAAGTATCCCCTCTACCCGTATCGATCATGTACCTCGCATGGAGACATGCAAGAAAAAGGAGCGTGCCATGACATTGACCAAAGATGTGATTATCGAGTATTTCCATCAAAAAGTTGGCGTTCCATCAAAGGATGCTAAGGACTTGTTGGAAATGATGATTGAGGAAATCAAGTTGTCATTGGAAGATGGCAATAATGTGAAGATCTCAGGGTTTGGTAAGTGGGCCATTCGAGCTAAACGTTCCCGTCGAGGTCGCAACCCTCATACGGGTAAGCAATTGGAGATCACAGCGCGACGTGTGGTCACCTTTCATCCCTCCGACAAATTGCGAGACTCCATCAATGACGGAGTTTCACACCGCGCTGCGTAAGTAGAGCCCCCATTTTGCGGGAAGCGGAGCGGGAAGAGAGATATCTTCTTCTATCTCTACCTCTAGCGATCCCGTTGGGGAGATATGAGCTGTACAGGCAGCAAGTGTGGGGTCTGGGTACATCACAGAGGGTGATTGATGTGCTGTACCCCACCAACAGCTGCCTCTATAGGTACCGGGCTTTGGATACAGTTGCGCTTCCGGTTGAAGGGAAACTGTGTTGGAAGCCAGAACTCCTCGTGCGGTGCCTTCGATCAGATACGGACGCCCCAAGAGCTTGTGAATTTTTTCTATAGCATGGGTTTTTTTCAACAGGTCTCGAATGCTAGAGCTGCTGATTTTTTCTGAATCAGAGATGCAACAGGGGCTGGTGGAAAAGTGCAGATGATCTCTTTTTGTCAAAGTTTCTAGTTTTTCCGTATTTCCCAAACGCTTTTTTCCAAAGCAAAAATCCTCGCCTACCACGATACCGGCCAGACCCAATTGATCCCGAATTCGTTCATAGAAAATTTGATACGGAAGCGAGGCAAAGGCTGCGTTGAACTCTTGTATAAAGAGGGTTTGAATCCCCAACTCGTGAAAAGCTCGAAGTTGTTGCGCTGGAGTGAAGAGTCGGGGGGGCGCACTGTTACTAAAATAGTGAGCGGGAGGAGGGGAAAAGATCATCGCAGAAGGTATAGCGCCAATCTGTGCAGCAAGGGCGAGGGTGGTTTGGATGAGTTGTTGGTGTCCCAAATGGCACCCATCGAAATTGCCCATGGTGAGAAGGGTTTTTTGTGCACAAGGAAGCAAAGGGAGCAAGGGGGTAGCCGGGAGCTTTTCCACTTTCACGTAAGAACCTCTTTCAATTCGCAGGAGATCCCCGACGCTCCCTACGGTCGCTGGGGATGACGGAAAGAAACCTTTCCAACTTTCCTACAGGTATAGTATCAGATCCAGGTTTCGCACATAGAAAAGCGCAGGATATTTTTATGAAATATACAAATACCCTCGGGCTTCTCGGTCGGGGCATTTCTTATAGCTTGTCCCCTTGGATTCACACCGCAGCAGCTCACGCATTGGGGTTGCCGTATCGGTATCAACTCTTTGATGTAGAGCCAGCGGTGTTGGAGGCTTTTTTGCAGGAGTTTTGGGCCGAAGGTGGGCTGGGTCTCAATATCACGCAGCCGTATAAGCGAGTGGTGGCGGAGTTGGTGCAAAGTTCGGATCCCGCCATAAACACGTTATATAGAAATCCACACCATGTAGCCTGGCAAAGCCTCTCTACCGATGGCGAGGGTTTTTTGGCTGCCTTGGATCGGGTTGGCGGAGTGTCGGCTTTTTCTCACTGGGTTTTTCTTGGCAATGGGGGGGCAGTCTCTGGCATTCTGGATGCCACGCGCCAGCTTGCCACAGGGCCCCAAGTTTCTGTGCTTCGACGGGATCCCAAAAAGGATGGTGAGCTAAAGGGAGTCTATCCCGGGGTGCGATTTTTGCCTTTTTCTCCGACGGCCTTACAGGAAATACTGGCATTGGGGCCTTGTTTATTGGTGCAGGCTTCAACAGCCTCAGTCGAAGCCTGGGGGCCTTTTCTTCCAATTTTAGCTGAATTTTCTGGTTGTTGTATGGATCTTGCCTATGGAGCTCGGTGCTCCTCGCTGTTTCTGGCGCTGCGAGATCAAAGACATCCTTGTGAAGACGGGCTTGCAATGCTAGTAGAACAAGCGCGATTTGCCCAAAAAATCTGGTGGGATCTCGCGCCTTCAAGAGAAGCTCTTCTGGCTGCCATGATTGAAATGGCGCCGCAATATGGCGTGCAATGGAACGAATACAAGACGGACATTCAGCGGCTTCAAGCCAATCCGATGCCTATCGTCCTTTAGGTAAACCTGTACTGGCGTTGGAAGCCGGTGTACGGGTGGACCGCTATTTGGCAGCTCGCTTTCCTTTTCACTCGCGGCATCAGTGGCAAGCCAAGATTGCAGGTGGGGAGGTTCTGGTTTCAGGGCGTACCACCAAGGTGGCCTATCGACTGCGTGCAGAGGAACAGGTTGTCTACTATAGCCCGGCGGAGATGGAGCCGGAGGTGGATATGGGGGTTCGCAAAATTTGGGAGTCCCCTGGTATTTTGGCGATCTATAAACCCGGTAACTTGCCCATGCATGAAGGGGGCGCATACCGGCACAACACGTTTGAAAAAGCCGTAAAACAGACCTTCGGCCCTCAGTGGGCAGCGGTACACAGGCTGGATCGAGAGACCAGCGGATTGGTGCTTTGCTGCGATACGCGAGAAATGCGAGAGGCTGTGAGTGCCCTATTTCGGACGCGTGCGATTCACAAAACCTACTTAGCCATCGCGATGGGGGAGGCAAAGGAGCCGGCTTGGACCGTAGATCAACCCTTGGGCCTAGCGGAGTCCACTCGGTTTCGGTTGAAGCAAGCGGTGCGCCCCGATGGTGCTCCATCAGTTACCCACTTTCGGGTGTTGGAGGCGGTCAAAGGATATACCTATCTAGAGGTAAAGCCGGAGACCGGACGTACGCACCAAATTCGCGTGCATGCCGAGTGGAGTGGCTTACCGTTGATTGGGGATAAAAAGTACTACCCCGATGAGAGCATTTACCTCGAATATTTGGAAAATGGTTTTACAGAACATGTAGCGTCTTGCTGTAAAACTGATCGATTGGGGTTGCATGCGGCCCGCTTGTCTTTTGTACATCCCATTACTCAGGAAGCTGTACAGATTGAAATTCCTCTGTCGCCAGATCTGCAGCATATCTGGGATCAGATAAAGAAGGCGGATATTTTCTAATAAAATCCATCCATTGACACATAGATTTGAATTGATATAGAAGCACTGTTATCGCGGATATGGGTTGGTCTTGGTTGAATATGGAAGGGGAATCAAGTGGCTGTCGTGGAGTTTCGACCTGGAGATACACTTACCATTATTTGCCCCCTGGTGCATGAAACTCCATTTGGAACCAAGGAAATTGAGTCCAATTTTGAACTTTCCTACGAAGAGCTCCTTCGCCGGGTAGAGGGGCAAGCTGCGAATGGCAAAACTCGAAAGTCCGCTACGAAAGGCGCTCGGTTTAGTCGTATGGTTTCCCTTTCTTATCATGCGCTACATAAAGGCAAGTGGGCCACCGGTGCCAGCATTGATCGAAAGAATGTATTTGCCCATCTTATGCAACACTTCGAGGCGCTTCAACCCAAAGACTATCGGGATATTACAGCAGTTGCCAAAAAATCGTTGTGTACCTTGCAGGATAGCGCACATATTCTAACTGCATCGCAGAAATCTTCTTTGCACAATATGGTTCAAGCGATTGGACTTTCTTAATCGAGGGGGATCCCCGACGCTCACTTCGTTCGCTGGGGATGACGAAGTTACACACGGGGGAGCTCGCCATGAATCTACCATTTCGTATTTTGGGTGTGCATCATATTGGGTTAGCCCCCAAAACGCCTACAGCAACGCAGCGCTTTTTCTCCTTGCTGGGTCTTTCCGCTGAAGTTCCAGAAGCCGTGGTGTCCCAAAAAGTTGTGTGTACCCAGTTCCATGCTACTTCTACTTTGACATCGTCCCATTCTTTGCTTGAAATTCTAGAGCCAACTTCAGAGGATAGCCCCATTTCCAAGTTTCTTTCTGAAAGAAAGGGAGGGATTCATCATCTGGCCTTGGAGGTCGATGATATTCACGCTGCAGTAGCCTATTTGCGAGGTAAGCAGGTCGCGTTTCTGAGCGAGACTCCTACCTCTGGAAGTCATGGTACACAGGTGATTTTCGTACACCCCCGTGATGCGGGGGGCCTCTTGATTGAGTTGGTACAGCAGGGCTAGGGGGTTATGGTTTTTTCTTGTATAGAAAGGCTGAAATCTCCCTTCTGGTTTTGTACCGGGATAACTCCTCGGGGGAGGAAATTTCTCCCCTTGCCACTGCTTGTAATAACGCAATTCGCTGAAAAAAGAAATCGGTAGCCTCTTGGGATAAAAAGCGAGGATAGAGTTGACCCACACGCTCAATGACAGGCCGCAACTCGCTTTCTATCATTTTTTCTCTGATCCAGTCCTTAACTTCACTTGTAAATTGAGTCTTTGCTAACTCTTTATTTCCCCACTTGTACATATTATGGCCATTTCCAAAGGTGGCACTCGGGCCTGAATGCGGAAAGCTATTGGCATTGTCGATATATTCTACACCTTCATAGGACTTTTTGGGGCTTTGTTGCCTAATGTAGATTTTGGATGAGGATTTCCCTTCAGTAAGGTTTTATGTCATTGGAACTGCAATAGACAGACCCATCCTGGTAAATCGATTCAAGATGGAGATTTTAGTCGCAACCTCTCGCATCTGCCTTGCTGATTG
>CANIBL010000026.1 GCA_947466225.1 Deltaproteobacteria bacterium | reverse complement strand
CCTAGATTGTACCAAGAGTCTGGAGTGCCTGATTTCTGAAAGTATTCAGCAGCTTTTTCTGGCCCACCAGGTATCCTTCCGCTCACGTATAATACGCCTAGATTGTACCAAGAGTCTGGAGTGCCTGATTTCTGAAAGTATTCAGCAGCTTTTTCTGGCCCACCAGGTATCCTTCCGCTCACGTATAATACGCCTAGATTGTACCAAGAGTCTGGAGTATCTGATTTTCGAAAGCATTCAGCGGCTTTTTCTGGCCCACCAGGTATGTTTCTGTTGCCGTATAATAACCCTAGATTCTTCCAAGAGTCTGGAGTCCCTGATATCCGAAAGCATTCAGCAGCTTTTTCTGGCCCACCGGGTATGGTTCCGGTGCCGTATAATAACCCTAGATTCCCCCAAGAGTCTGGGGTGTCTACTTTTCTATAATAGGCAGCTGCTATCTTAAAATCACGCTTTTGAAAATACTCGTTTCCCTGTACAGACCACAACTCCCTTGCAGTTATTCCTTTTTCGAACCTGTGTTTTCGAAGATTAAATTCTTGAAGGGTCAAATACGGAGAATCTGTTATAGAAGAGAAGGTTATTTTTCGTTGAAAAAAATCTCCTTTCTTTATCTCGTGTAAGAATTTTAGTTTTTGTTTACGCTGGGTTCTCGAAAATTGAGCATTTAATTTGGATTGAAACTCTTCCGAAGCTAAGCTCTTTTGAATATGGTCCTTCCGCAGACCAGATAAAGACGCCTCTTCAAAAGCCAATATATACCAACGATAAGCGGTGATGAAATCTCCAAATTCTTTATAAATATCAGCCAAATGTACCATACTGCTTATACTTCCACCTCGAATCGCTTTCTCTAACAATGGAATGCTTGCCTGAAATTGTTTGTCTAGCTTCTGCTTCAATCCGTCACGAGCGACTTCGCCAGTTGTTTCATCTACGTCAAAGACAGCCAGACACATCTCTGGATCTGTAGGCTGTAAACGTACGGCCGCCTCTAATCCTGGAATATCCGCAGAGTGTGAGGCAACTACACTTTCTGTTGCGCTTATGCTTGCCTCATAAGCGTTTGGTAAAAGAAAATACGCCATAAATCCATAAATTAGCTTGTATATCACTGTAATTTCCCTCCTTTATTTAAAAATTTCTTAAATCTAAGCCCCTTGTACATACTCTCCGCCAATCAAGATGCCTATTCCGTCATGCCCAGACTGCTTTGGCCGTATGGGCATCTCCTGCGATGGAAGGGAACGACGCTCTCTACGTTTGCTGGGGATAACGGATCAAAGGCATCTTCAAGCTGGATCAGTATAGGAAGGCGTGGATAAAATCAGTAAAAATCGGTACAATATTGTTTTTGACGTATTTTCATGGTGTTGTGAGAATATTGCTCTCGGAATTACTGAGTAAAAATTTCGATTTTAGCGGTAAAATCTTCGAACTGTTACGATTCAAACAAAATCGCTTGGGCTCGATCTCCCAGTCCTCGAATGATGGAATGAAAATGTTGGTATGCACTGAGCTTTTCTGCTCCAAAGCGATTTGCTAGTTCTCTTATCACCGCAGGGTATTTTGCCGTTCCTCCCGTACAGCAGACAATATCGATATCAGAAAACTGCAATTGTGCTTGCTTCATAGTGGCATCGCAAGCAGAAAAAATCTCCTCAACTACGTTTGTACTCGCCTGGAAAAATTCGGATTGACTCACATACTCTGCAATTTGAATTCCAGGGTATTCAAATCGAAACAGATGTGTATCCGTTTGTGACAATGCTTTTTTCGTATCTTCAATCGCGCGAAAAATCGGGTATCCCAAGCGTTCTTCTACCAAGACCATGAGTTGTTGCACGGACTTTTTGTCTTCTGGCAAGGGAGCCCATCGTTCGACATCTTGGAAAAAAGAGAGAGATTCCCGTTGAGCCAAGAAGGCTATGTCAGCTGGAGAACAGAGTTTTTTGAGTAAGCTTCGAGGCATATGCAGCGCATTTCGTCCCAAGGGATGCTGGTAGGTTACTTCAGATCCAAAGTGACGGCTGATCTTATGCTGCATCAAGCTTCCATCGATGGCATCTCCTGCGCGAGAGATACCCCCGATGGCAAGTACATCCTCTTTGCGAAAACGATCGGGTCCCAGCTCTAGCACGGTAAAATCGCTAGTACCTCCTCCAAAGTCTGCAATAAGCACTTTTTTCTTCGAAGACAAACTCCGTCGAAATTCATACGCAGCAGCCAAAGGCTCTGCAAGAAAATGCACTTCCGTAAAGCCTGCCATCTGAGCAGCCGCTGTAAGGCGTTGCTCTGCAAGTTTATCTTCCTCTGGATTGGTAGAAAAAATGGCAGGTCTGCCCAGAACTACGCGAGATACGTCTTGATCGCAGTGGGTACTAGCAAGCTGGCGAAAATGTCGCAAAAATACTGCGATCAAATCGATGATGGTATAGGACACGCCTTCGATTTGGGTACCGAGGAACATGCTGTCGGGCAAGTGTTTTTTGAGAGAGCGCAGCAAACGACCTGCTGGTGCCCATTCGGTGTATTGTTCAATGGCTTCGGTGCCAAAGTTCCAGCCGAATTGTTTACCACGCGTGAAGAGTACGCTTCGCATAACCGTAGGATCTTCTCCAGCTGGATCTACAATCAAAGGATTTTCTACCTTTTCACGAGAGGCCACCGTAACCAAAGAGTTAGAGGTACCGAAATCGATAGCGCACATCCAAGGAGAGGGGGATGACATGGGGGTTCCTTTATTTTTTTGTTTTATTTTTTGTGGAGCCAACTGGGTAGCTTCCACACCTCCTTGCTGGAGGTATCCTATTCTTGCAAGGAGGGGACTGGGGCACATTTGCAGATGGTGCTCCAGTAAAAAAATATCACATCACATACCTAATAAATCTCGTATACCAACAGCAACACCGGAATACTGCCATTCACCAAAGGAATTTTGCGCGTTGGTTTAAGCCCGATGGATTTCCAAGGAGATTCTGCAGATACCAAGAGAGCTGCAGTCCAGCCTTTGTAGGCTTTCTTCAGATGGTCTCCGATTTTTTCGTAAAATACGGGCATTTCTTCTGCTGCTTGCAATCGATCCCCATAGGGCAAATTACTCACCAGCAGACCGGATTCACAAGGCGCTTTCGTATCGAAAAAATTCTCTGCTGAGCAGGTCAAATACCGCTCCACCCGTGCGCGCAAGGCAGTTTCACGAGTCAATGTTACAGAATCTTCGGACACATCAGAGGCATAAATCGGATGAAGAAGTTCGGTCTTTTTCCCTTCTCGCAGTTCGGTTTGTACCCGTTGCCACAAGGTACGGTCAAAGTTCTTCAATCGTTCAAAACCAAATCCATTTTTCTTACGATGAATCAAACAAGCTTTACCCAAAGCCATCATGGCAGCTTCAATCACAATGGTACCGCTACCGCACATAGGATCGTAAAGCGGGCGAGAGCCATCGTACTCCAACACGCGTAGTAGCGTTGCAGCCACAGTTTCCTTGAGCGGTGCCATGTGCCCTGGAAGGCGATAGCCTCGCTTGTGCAAGGTATCCCCGGAGGTGCGAATGCTTACCGTGGCGCGTCCCTTCTCAAGCCAAATGCAGATCAAGACATCGGGATCTTCTACATCGGCATGGGGAATCGGCAACCCATGGTGTTGAAAATGCTCTTGCATAGCCTGTCGCGTACGCTTACTGAGCTCTGGAGGTGTCCACTCTGGGTGATTGCTGATGTAGGCATCGATGCGAAATGTCTTCGCTGGGTCAAACAGCTCACGCCATTTGATGCGCTGGACTTGGCTAAAGAGCATGCGGTCATCTTTGGCTGCAAATTCTTTTATGATCCAAAATAGGTGACTGGCTGTGGTGAGTTGCAAATGAAACTTATAGAAAGCTTCCAAATCGGGGACTTCAAAATATACGGCCCGAAATCCCAGTTTTTCTACTTTAGCACCCAGGATTTCCCCTTCTTGGGCCAAAATAAGCTTGCTTTCCTCTGGGCATGTTGCCACCATTTTCCATGTCATTGCGACTCACCCCATTGAATTTCTTGAGTTTTTCTTTTTTCAATGCCTTTGTATGGCGATAAAAAGAGAGCCTCCTTGTGTATCACAGGCCATGTCCTTTGCAAAGGGCTGCAAAGGTTTTTTCCAAAAATGCCGATTCTTTCGTATATGAAGAATCCAACCTCCATGCGGGCTCAAATTGAAGCCCTCAAACGGCAAAAGCTCACCGCAGAGCCTGTGGTGGACCTGTCTGAATATCGCAAGCTACAGGAGGAAAGCCGTCCCCATCACATTTTAATCGTGGAAGACGACGAGATTATGCGCAACGCCCTCAAACGCATGCTAGAAGCCGAGCAGTATCAGGTAGATATGGCGCAGGATGGGCTGGAGCTCTCCAAGCTCCTGGAAAGTGCCCCTTTCGATCTCATTTTGATGGATGTGCGTCTACCTTGGGTAGATGGCTATGAGCTTTGCAAATTGGTCAAGCAGCAGACGCTATTTCGCGCGGTGCCCTTGATTCTAACATCAGGACATACAAGCCCACGAGAAATTGACATGGCCTTTCAAGCAGGCGCCGCAGCCTTTCTCCCCAAGCCTTTTGATGTACAAGAACTTCTTTCGCTGCTGCATACTCATCTTTCCGCCGCTAAATAAGTTATAGATTCCCACACATACAGTCTTGACCTTCAGCCTGATTCTCGGTATGTAGAGAGTCTCCTTTTCGATCCTCAGTAGCTCAGTTGGTAGAGCAGGTGGCTGTTAACCACCTGGTCGGCGGTTCGAGTCCGTCCTGAGGAGCCAGCTTTTTTCCATCACAATCCATTTCAGCATGAATAATCATCTGCGATTGACGTCTTTCTTCAAGATTGGAGAACTGCATGGCTAGATTGTCGTTGTCAAAGGGCAGGTTAGGCAGGGTTGCAGTCGAGCTCTCTAGCGAGAACCCAAAAACATCAATACGATAAAGAGGGATAGAATCGTAGTAAGGGTACGGCGCTCGCTCTTCAGTGCAGCACTATAAGAAACCGGCCATTCAATCTCAGCCAATACAGGCCATTTTTTTGGTAGCCAAGCCGGTACCTGCATTTGATAGTCCACATAAGCCTGGCCAAACTTCGCCACCAAAAGCCCTTCTTCGTATTGCACGATCCAGTAGTACTGAAATGCAAAGAGCAAAACAGAGAATAAAATCAGCCCAAAGCTAGCGGATAAGACAGCAAACCCAAATAAAATAAAAAAATTACCTACATACAGTGGATTCCGCATATATGCGAATGGACCAGAGGTAATCAGCGCACCGCCAAGGGAGCCTTTTCGGGTACGAGAGATACTGCCAATAAATGCCACGCTGTAGATGCGGAATAATTCACCGGCGACCACCAGCAAAGTACCCAAGATCGCGCTCCAAGCGGTTGGCTTTCCTACAAATAGCATCAAAATAATCAGGGGAATCGGGGTGTAATCTCGAAGACGAAAGAGTGTCTCTCCGAGAGAGGTTCCAGGGGTGCTTTCTCCAGTTTCCACGTTGGGTTCCTTGTTGCAGTCGATAAGGGATACGCAATTTACGCCGCCTGGCGGAAATTAACTCTTGTTTTATTCTACCGATATAAGGAAAGGCAAGCAAAACCTATCCAAGTGGCGGATTTATATGACCTCACCCCCATCCAATACTGATTATGTGACGTACCGGCAAGTGGCCACCGACTTACAACTTCCCATCTGTGAGGCTGGGTTAGATCGAGATACGGTGAAGAAACTCTATGAGAGCAAATGGATCTATTTAGAATCTTTGCGTACCCGGTGTTTTTTAGAGATCAACCGCGGCGAAAGCGGCAGCCTCTTTTCTCTCGATGACTATCGACAGATCGTGGAGGCACAAAAGAAAACGGTATTTCATATGCGAGAGTTGATCCGCTCGGCCTTTTTTTCTGCTGCCCTATAGCTGCCTCATTCCTATTGGGGAAACCTCCCGCAAAATGCATGAATAACATCATCGTGTAATACGCATACTTGGACGTTGAGTTCGAGCTTATAAAGAAATGCAACGCCTTTGGGTAATACGGCTCAAATAAGCATTCCATCCCGCCTGCTGATAGCGTATGGCATCCTCTTTTGGCGTGGTGGAGCGATAAATACCCCGACCGACTAAAAGAATATCTGTTCTATGCATGTGGATTGCGATCTCTGGTGTGATATATCGTTGCCCTAAGACGTCTTGTGTATCTTGGAATTGAATCCCAGGTGTTAAATGAACAAATCGAGGATCCTCTGTTATTTGTTGTTGCGAAATAAATCCCACCACAAAATCGGCGTGCTCCATTGCCAGTTCCACAGCAGATTGGGTATATTGAGGCGTAATAAAATTACCAGCTGAACTCATTTCAGCTAAAAGTAACAAGCCGCGTTCTCTTTCTATACCAACCTTTTTAAGACCTTCGACAATACCTGGTCCTGGTAAAATATGGGCGTTCACCAAGTCTGCCCATTCAGAAATTCGGTACATCCCCCCCTGATATTGTTGCAGTACGGTATGCCCAATATCCGCAAATTTTCTGTCTTCAAAAAGAAGAAAACCGAACTGTTCAGCAAGATGTTGGAGCCTTTTTGTGAAACTGGGATCAAAATTCTCTATAATGTCTATATGAGTTTTAAGCACACAAATATGTTCGCCAACCTTATGAATCAAAGAAATAATTTCTTCTTGGCTGGATAAATCTGCTGCGAGTCCAATATTGGTTTTTTTCGACTCCATATACTCTAGGAGCTTTTTTGTGACAGGATGTGTGACTCGCAAGGCGCGCTCTTTATAAGTCATTTTCATAATAAGTCATCTAGTGTAAAGAGAGAGTGTAGAGTATATCCTTTTGAGTAAAATCGTTCTCGAACCGATGGATCTCTTTCTACTACGGTTACAATATCTTTTACCACAAGGCCTTCGGTCTCCAATGATGTTGCAATTTCTAGCACGCTTGTGCCCGTGGTTACGACATCTTCTATTAGCACACACTGTTCCCCTACATGGAAAATACCTTCAATTTTCTTTTTTGTTCCGTAACTCTTTACTTCTTTTCGCACAAAAACCATAGGCACGGCGTGATCGATTGAAATACAGGTTGCCATTGGAAGTGCAGTATATGGAACACCACAGATTCTTTGATAAGAGATAAACCGAGTTTTTTCCCATAAACAGTGCGAAACTTCCCGTAGCAAAATTGGGTATCCAATCAGCGTGCGCAAATCTACGTAAATGGAAGAACGAGTCCCACTTTTTAGCAAAAAGTCTCCATGCTTAATAATCTGCATTTCTTTCAAGTTTACGAGTAATTCTTTTGGTGTCATAGGCGCCTCGATGATATTCCATAGCCAAATAGGGATTCCACATTGCGCCCGTTGCTGATAAGGCAATGTCTGCGCCAGCTTCTAAAAACTCTCGAAAGTGATGAGCTTGTGTAACACCACCAGTGGCAAGTAGTTTCAGTGATAGTTTTTCTTTTTCTAATATGCTCTTCACATTTTGAACAAATGAAAGTGCAAGGGGTCGAATGCTAGACCCTGATACCCCAGCTTTCTCTCGGTCTGGGCCAAATATGGGAGCCCCTGCTTTATTATAGATTGGCTGTGAGACAGAGTTGATCCCGCAGATGCCTTGTACACCGATTTTTGCTAGAGTATATAAAAGTTGACGTAATCCCGTCAAAGTAGGAAAAACTCCGACTTTGACCGTAAGCGGTATATTTCCAAGTATAGCCACCAATCGGGATGTGAGAGCCTCTACATACTCTATATCTAAATACAATGCTGTAGTGTGAAGCAAATTTGGACAAGAGAGGTTGGCTTCTACAATATGGGCGCCTGCATCTTTTGCCATTGCAGCCGCTTGGTAAAATTGCTGCATACTTTCTTTTCGGGTCTTTCCTTCTCCATAAATGGAAACAATCAGAATTTGGCCAGCAGATAAGGAAGATTTGGCTTTTTCAATATCACAAAGCACCACCTCAGGCTTTGCACATCCAATCCCAAAGGAGTTGGCTACTGTTATATTTCCTGGAGAATCTTCCATGACGTACAAGTTAGGAAAAGAGTGTACGGGGTATTGCATGCAACGAATGGTTTTATAAATAAGAACATCAAATTCCAATTTGGAAAGAAGCGAAATGCCCTTACCAAGGGTAAGAGGACATGGCGCCACTCCAATTGGACTGCATAAGGGCAATCCCAAGAAAGTTAAAATGGGAGTACGAGGGCTTTTTACCTCTAGCAAATCTGAAAAAAAGGGGCCTTTATCCGCATTTTCCTCAAATGTCTTGTTTACATCATACAGAGGCACGAGCATCCCAGCCTGGCACAACCGTATTTCTCCGCGGAATGGGCTGAAAAATCGGAACCTCTGGACTGGATAGCAATCCTTCCGTTTGCATCCCATTCACCAATCGAGTAACACCAATACCAGCACCGAATCGAGGAAACATTGGGAGAGACAAGTAGTCTTCAAGCTCTCGAATTACCCTTTCTTTTCCAAAATTTTCAAAAAGAAGTTCAGCATATTTCCCATTTGAAATATGATAAAAATTATGCAGCATACGATTTGCATCGGTTTCTCGCTCGGCAGCTCCAATGGTTTCAATGCCACAAATGATCAAATCGATCTTATTATAGGTGCCAGATTCGTTTTGCTTCATATTCCAAAAGGGGTGTGTAGACTGAGGAAAATATTCTAAGCTGATCACGTTGCCATATTCTTGCTGCATCCGTAACTCATGCTCTGCTTTCAGTTCTGAGGTGGCATATTTTTCACAAAGATCTTCATACTTTTTCCGAACTGCCGGTTGGAATCCCAAAAAGTCGAGAAGGTCGGCTTCAATTTGATACAGGTCTTCCATGGTACCAGCGGTTTCAAACTCAAACATGGGGAAAATTTTTTGATGTCGACCTGGGATGGGGTTCTTCTCGTTTCGATAGCTGGTTGTGATACAAAAAACCCCGGGAATACCGGGGTTTTTTAATAAATCGACTTCAAGCCACATTTGCCCAGTTTGGGGTAGTGGATATGAAATCCCATCAAAATCAAAACGGCTGATCGTAGTTGGATCTTCACATGCGGCTAGAATGGAGAGGCGTGATTGTGCAGGTACCTCCACAAAACCTCGCATATGTTGAAAAAAATATCGGAGTTTTCGTACGACATCATTATAACCCAGAAGATCTTGCATGAAATTCTACCTCTAGTGGTTAGACGAAGTCTATGCATAGGGGGCTCCCATGCATAAACCCATTTAGGGTAGGATAAGAGTTGTTTAAAGTCAAGGCGATGGTTGTGTAGAATCAGCCCTATAGTACGCGGTATATTTTACTTTTTAGTTCGACTTTGGCAGATACATTACCTGTCAAAGTCGAGCGTAGCCCGCCTCAGACTCATATACCTTATATCGAACGAGGCAAAAGTCGCCCAGTGGCAAAATGGCACACTACCTGATGTCCTGCTCCAATTTCCTCTGCTACGGGCACCTCTGCCACACAACGAGGCTGGGCATAGGGGCATCGGGTATGAAATGTACACCCACTTGGTGGATTCACAGGACTGGGTAAATCGCCACTCAACAGAATGCGTTTGCGCATCCGTTCTTTCTTTGGATCCGCAATGGGTACCGCACTGAGCAAGGCTTGGGTATACGGATGACGCGAACCTGCAAACAAATCTGTCTTATTTGCAATCTCTACAATGCGGCCCAGATACATAACAGCAATGCGAGAAGAAATATATCGTACCGCAGCCAAATCGTGGGCAATGAAAAGATAAGAAAGACCCAGTTCTTTTTGTAGCGTCACAAGCAAGTTTAGAATCTGCGCTTGAATGGAAACATCCAAAGCCGAGATGGGTTCATCACAAATGATGACCTTGGGGTTCATGGCCAAAGCTCGCGCAATGGCCACCCGTTGTCGCTGCCCTCCAGAAAATTCATGGGGATACTTGCGAATAAAGCGAGGCGATAGCCCCACTTTTTGCATCAACGATTCAATTTTTTGCGCCAACTCTTGTTTATTTTTCGCCATCCCATGGGTGCGTAAGGGCTCTGCAATGCTATCAAACACCGTCATTCGAGGATTGAGCGACGCGTATGGATCTTGGAAGATCATCTGAAAGTTAACCCGAGCTTTGCGCAGAGACTCTCCCTCCAGCGCACCAATTTCTTGCCCACAGATCTGGATGGAACCGCTTGTGGGTCGGTACAGTCGAATTAAGGTACGGCCAAGAGAAGATTTCCCACAACCGGACTCCCCCACTAGACCCAAGGTTTCACCTAACCCAACCGAGAAGGAAACTCCGTCTACGGCACGAATCCAAGCGCGCTTTTGTCCTAGCCACCCTTGCTTCAAGGGGAAATACATTTGCAATTTATCAACAGAAAGGGCTTGTGCAACAGAGGGTGTTGTCATGGTGGGGAGACCTCCAAGTGACAGACCGATGTGTGAGTCAGAGACAGCCTACGTATAGGGGGCGCCTGGGTACAAATGGGCATGGCACGTTCACAACGGGGGGCAAAGGGACAACCGGGTGGCAACCGAGCTGGATCCGGCGGTAGCCCTCGGATGGAGTAGAGTTCTTGGTCTTCTCGCAGCACAGAGGGAATGGAACGCAGCAAGGCGGAGGTATAGGGATGATGAGGTCGATAAAATATTTCTTCCACGGTTCCTTGCTCTACAGGGCGCCCGGCATACATTACCAACACATCATCGCTCATACCTGCTACAACACCCAAGTCGTGGGTAATCAGGATCATGGACAATCCACGCTTTACTTGTAAGTTGCGCAAAATATCCAAAATCTGGGCTTGGATGGTGACATCCAGTGCGGTGGTAGGTTCATCAGCGATGATGATTTCCGGAGCCATCATCAGCGTCATGGCAATCATGACCCGTTGTCGCATTCCTCCGGAGAATTGATGCGGGTACTGCTCGATGCGTTGCTTTGGATCGGGGATACCCACTTGCTCCAATGTCCAAAGGGCGCGCTCGTAGGCTGATTTTTTGGATGTAGATCGATCGTGCTCGGTAAGCGCTTCCATGAGCTGAGTTGATACTTTGAGATAGGGATTGAGCGACGTCATGGGGTCTTGAAAAATCATGCCGATCTTGCGTCCTCGTAGGGTACGCAACTGCTCTCGATTGAGCGTCAAGAGATCTTGGCCTTCAAAGAATACAGTACCACCCTCAATCTTGGCAGGCGGCTGCGGTAAAAGCCCAAGAATAGACATCATGGATACGCTTTTGCCGGAGCCTGACTCGCCTACAATCCCCAGGGTTTTGCCTTTGCCCAAGGTAAAATCAATACCATCTACGGCTTTCACCACCCCAGCACGGGTATGAAAGTAGGTTTTCAAGCCTTTGACTTCGAGAATGGATTCCGTCATACCATCAATCCCCGTTGGATTTTGGGTCCAAAGCTTCTCGGAGACCATCCCCCAGAAAGTTCAAGGCAACCAGTGTCAGCATCAACGTGATACATGGATATAGAATCATCCAAGGAAAGGTTTCCAAGGCCGTGACCCCATCTGCAATCAGGGTACCCCAACTGGACATGGGCTCTTGTACTCCGAGTCCGAGAAAACTTAAAAAGGCTTCCTCGAGGATGACCCCCGGAATGGTGAGTGTGCTGTAGATAATCACAGGGCTCAGCACGTTGGGTAAAATATGTCGAAAGATAATGGCGCGATTGCGTACGCCCATGGCGCGAGCTGCAGATACATACTCCATGGTTTTAAGGCTCACCACTTGCCCCCGTACAATACGGGCCATGGTCAACCACTGGACAGCACCCAAGGCAATGAACATCAAGTAAATATTGCGTCCAAACAGCACCATCAAAATGATTACAAAGAATGTGAATGGCATCGCATAGAGAATTTCCAACCCGCGCATCATGAGTGCATCTACACGACCACCAGCGTATCCAGAGACTGCGCCATAGGTCACACCGATTACCACGCTCACAAACGTTGCCAAAAGTCCTACCATAAGAGAAACACGAGATCCGTATAATACCCGAGTCAACATATCTCGTCCGAGATCATCTGTACCAAACCAATGCACCCAATCCGGTGCTGTAGCCCCTAGCATCAAGTCGGTGGTCTCGTATCCAAATCGTGTGAGATACGGGGCCAATAATGCAAGAGACCCTTGCAATACCAAATAGCATAAACTCATCATGGCAACTTTGTTGCCCCGAATGCGCTGTACTGCATCTTGCCATAGACTCCGCCCCATCTCGATGGAGGCAACCTCATCTCGAGGAAAGTGGGTTGGACTTGTCATAGCGGTCTCTCCCCGATTACTCATAGGACACGCGTGGATCTAAAAAGGCATACGCAATATCCACCAAGAGGTTCATCACGACAATGAGCACAGCAACGAATAACACACACCCCATCACCAAGGTATAGTCTCGATTTAAAGCAGATTGCACAAAGAATCGTCCCAATCCTGGGATGTTAAAGATAGTTTCTACCACCAAGGAACCCGTGAGCATGGCAGCTGCTGCTGGCCCAAGAAAACTTACAGCCGGTAAAATACCTCCCTTCAAGGTATGACGTAACATAATGACCCAACCGCGAACCCCTTTTGCATGAGCGGTTCGAATGAAATCCTGGCGAATGATATCCAAAATCCCCCCTCGTGTCAGTCGAGCAAAAAAGGCGGCATACATCGTACCCAAAGTGATAGCAGGGAGGATGATATCTGTGGGTTTTTCCCATCCACTCACGCTGACCCATTGCAACTTCACCGCAAAGAGGAGCATCAACAAAGGTCCGATCACAAACGAGGGCAAACAAATCCCGATCAAAGAAAAGAACATGGGGATGTAATCTCGTACGGTGTTGGGTCGACTTGCAGCAAAAAGCCCCGCGAGTACGCCAATCACCAGTGCGTACAATAGCCCCAATCCCCCTACTTTGGCTGAGACGGGAAAGGTCTCAAAGATAATTTCGTTTACCGTGCGATTTTCGTAGCGAAAAGAAGGGCCCAAATCCCCATGGGCCAGCATCCCCAGATAGTGGGCATACTGCATATACAGGGGTTCGTTCATATGGTATTTGGCTTCCAAGTTCTGCAAAATTTCGGGTGGGATGTGTTTTTCTTGATCGAAAGGCCCCCCTGGTGCCAATCGGATCAGGAAGAAAGTGAGGGTTACGATCACCCACAGCACCGGGATCATGCCCAGAATTCTCTTGCAAATGTAAAGCAACACGCGTTGGCTCCTGCTGTAGTCAAGGATCTCCTGGCTGATGCTATCATCCTACTTCACAAGCGTATAATACTTAAGAAAAATTTGCTGTGTAATGTTGGAGGTCCATTCCATTTTTTTTCCCTGCTCATCTAGCATCTTGAGTTTCGGGGAAATCATACCTACTTTTGTGTAGGTGTAAATCGGTAAAATCGGAAGTTTATCTAGCAAAATCTTTTCGGCTTCCCGAAAGTGCCCATACCGAGCTTGTGGATCCAGTGCTGCAGCAGCCAAGTCGATGAGACGATCGTACTCTGGATCACTCCAGAATGTTTCATTATTTCCACCATTTTGTACCCACATATCCAAGAAGGTATTGGGATCTGGATAGTCTCCAATCCAACCTGCACGGGCCAGGGCATATTCTCCCATGTGAACAGAGTTTAAAAAGACTTTCCACTCTTGGTTCAAGAGGCCCACTTCGACGCCCAGGTTTTTCCTCCACATTTGCTGAACCGAAACACAGATTTTTTTATGATCGTCCCCATTGTTGTACAGCAGGTCCAACTTAGGAAATCCTTTTCCTTCTGGAAATCCCGCTTGGGCCAAGAGGGTGCGTGCCTCCTTGATTTCCGCCTCAGTTACGGTTTCAGGCAATGTCGGGGGGTATGTATAACCAGCGGTATTAGGGGGGGTAAATGCCCGAGAGGGGATTTGTCCGCCTAGGGTAATGTGCTCTACGATCATTTTTCGATCCACCGTGAGCATTAAAGCGCGACGCACCCGAACATCATTGAGGGGCGGTTTTTTGGTGTTGAATCGAAAGAAGTAGGTCCCCAAGTATGGGGTGATTTTAAATGGGTGATACGAATTCGGAGATTTTGCAATTTCTCGCTTGAACAAGGGGATCTTCATCGAAGGCACCCGTTCTGTCATATGCAGAGAACCGGCCTCGAAATTGCGAATTTCCGTGTCGGCATTTTCAATGGGATAGAAATAGGCACCGGCAATCTTGATTCGAGCATGATCCCAGTACATCGGGTTTGTTATAATTTTGATGTGCTGATTCAAATTCCATTCTGCCAATTTGAAGGCACCGTTAGAGACCATATATTCAGCCCGAGTCCATTCTTGATCTGGATGCTTCTCGATCACATGACGTGGGGTGGGGTAGAGTGTATGAAAGGACGTGATGTACAGGAAGTACGGTGTAGGTCGCTCCAGTTCAAGCTGAAGCGTATGAGCATCCAAAACCTTGATCCCGACTTGAGTGGGGTCCTTGATTTTTTGGGTGTTAAACGCTTCCGCATTCTTGATGGGATAGAGTTGATACGCATAGGGAGAAGCAAGTTGAAAGGAAAGCGCTCGGAGGAAAGACCATTTGAAATCTTCGGCTGTCAGAGCTACGCCATCGGACCAACGCGCGTTCTTTCGCAAGTGAAAGGTGTAAGTTTTGTTGTCTTCGGAGATAGACCAAGATTCTGCTACACCCGGTACGGGTTGCAAGGTAATGGGGTCTCGGTTGGTAAGGCCTTCAAACATGTTGTCGAGAATATGTGACTCTGGAACGCCGGTAACCAAAGAGGGATCTAGCCCCTTGGGTTCTGTCCCATTTCCGATGAGGACAAAATTCTCGTGGGAAGCAGTATCTCCAACGGCAGGCGTTGTTATGAGTCCTGCTAGTAGCAGTCCGCTTGCCAGATAGAGCGAAAAAAGTCTTTTCACCGGAGCACCTCCCAGTATTTTGTATACAAGTTCACATCCGACTTTCGGAAAAACCTAGCGTTATCAGAAGGGAATTGGCAAGAGCAATTTTGTAACGCACGTAGGGCCTCTTTTATTGCATGATTACTTATATGGCATACTAAAAAGAGAGAATCATGAGGATCATAGCATATCGGGCTCGGATACTCTGGCTATCAAATCGTATTAGATGCTAATTTCACAAGTTCATCCCAAACTCCCTAATCTAAAACAAGTTCTCAAAATGTTGTCTTTCCCTTGTGACTGACTTTGTGTTAGTTTCTCGTGTGTCCATAACATACGCTTTCCAAAGCTGAACAGAATCGATTCTGTCGCTATTTTTTCAGCTCGTTGGCTATGATAACTTCCTTCCATAGTGCCTAGATTCAATATGTCTCCAATGGAAAGCCATACTCGAATTGCAGAAATTGAATTCGCTAGTTCATCTATTGCAGTGAATGCAACCTCTAGCGAGAGAGGCTAAAATATGTTCGCGCGCTTTAATGGGCGATTTTTCGAAAGAAATAAAGAGCGAACCCATTTCGCACGTACGAGAGTCTATAGACATCGACGTAAAATATCTATCAGGACGGCTATATTTTTAGACTTTTTTATCAAGAAAGTTCAATTGTCTCTACCGCTTATCACGAAAATTCTCCTTATAGATTAGTAAGCCCCATGACGTTATTTGAAATCGTTTTGCAAATGGCGTCTAAGGGTAGATGGCTAAGGTTTCGAGGGGAAAAGGGGTTTTGCAATTCTGCGCCTATCTCATCTAGAGAAAATAGCGGGTAAGACGCCAAAGCTACAATTAGTGGCGTTAACCATCCAGTTCTATCAACCAAGGCAAATGGCAGGAGAAGTAAAAATAGCAAAATGAATCGCCTTGTTTTAATTGCAAGGACAAGTGGCATTCGCGTATTTCGGATGCGCTCACACGCACCAATTGCATCGATTAATTGAGAACGCTCTGTTTCAGCTCGTTGAAATACATATGAGTCCATCCCCTGCATTCTTAGTGAATGAAGCATCGATATAATTTTGTGGGCCACATACATTGACGTATTTTCCGATTTTCTAATTTTTTCGGTTTCATCCTCTCCTAGCAACTCGCTTACTTCTTGTAACTGTAATTCCTTTCGCAAAGATCCACGCATGACGTGGGGCCACGCTGCAATCCACTTGAGTAGTGTTTGTCTGATTTCATTGCTTTGATCGCCATACCCATATATCACTAAGGCCAAATTTCGACTTTGGTTTACAATAGCGCCCCAAATTTTACGAGCCTCCCACCAGCGGTCGTGCCCAGCATTCACCCGCAGCACAAGTATTACCGCAAGAAGAGCGCCTGAGTATTCAAATGGAGTAATAGAGAAAGAAAATCCAGGAAACAAAGGCTCAATATAACAAATTATAAGCGCATAGATTGCGGCAACTATAACGCGTGGTAAAACCTTCGGAGTCACGGATCCTTTCCACGCAAGAGCTGTTCCAAGAAATGATTTTGACTCAGGCATATTAACACATTTATTTTCCTTCAAGTCCACCAAAGGGCTAAAAAAATGTGCTTTTTTGATACTTGGTGGTTTTGAATATAAATCAATAAGACTTTGGCTAAAGGGCAAATCTTGAGACATCTTTTTCGCTCTCCTCTCTTACTTCGATGGATGGAAGATATCTTTTGAGCTTTGGGTCATAAACGGCTATCGAACCGGTTTCAAAGCTATAAACCCAAGCAAAGATCCGTGTTCGTCCTAAGCTTAGTGATGCAGATACAGATGGGTGTGTTTTTACGTTTTCAACCTGAACAAGGACATTTTCTTCCACCACATCATGAAGCTCAAAAGCATGAGATTTAGTCTCCATACGTTTCTTAGTTGATTGAGCATGTCTCAGCCAATTTTTCACGGAAGGAAGAGAATCGAGATTGACTTTGCCTGTAAGTGCAGCCATTGCTCCACAATGTGAATGTCCACAGATCACGATATTGCTAACCCCAAGACCGTCAACAGCAAACTCAATAGCTGCTTCTTCTCCTCCTTTAGAAGCCCCGAATGGCGGAACGATATTACCTGCATTTCTTACGACGAAAAGCTCACCAGGATTGGTTTGCGTTACTAAATTAGGGTCTATCCTTGAATCCGAGCAGGTAATCAATAAGGTATGAGGCTTTTGCCCCTGAGAAAGTGACTCAAAAAGCTTCTGCTGTTGGGGGAAAACATGCTCGCTAAACCTTTTCAGTCCAGGAAGTAAATTGTTCATGCCTTTTTCCTTCTTCTAGATCGGTAAGCTGTTCACGAGGTCAAAAGACCCATTGATTCTAGTATCGGATAAGAGACTGTTTTGTTAAAATAGATAAATTAGAACTTTCACTTCGTTTAAAACAAAGTAAGGAGATATTGTGCAGCGGCCCTGGCTTAACTATCACCATTTGCTCTATTTCAAAGTGATTGCGATGGAGGGTGGAATTGCAAAAGCAGCTAAGAAACTCCGTCTTGGGCAATCGACTCTTTCCACACAAATGAAAAAATTTGAGGAAACGTTGGGCCACATCCTATTCGACCGTACGAAACGACAGCTACAACTTACAGATGCTGGGCGGCTTGTTTTAGGATATGCCTCCGAGATTTTTAAGTTGGGCGACGAAATGATCGATTCTCTTTTTGATCAGCACTCCACAACAAAAATTCAAGTTCAAATTGGCGCTACAGATACAGTACCAAAACATTTGACCTTAAGAATTTTCCATAGGGCCCAAATCGCCTATGACTGTGTTGTTTCAATTACAGAAGGAAATGGCGACGAGTTATTGCGTGAATTGCGTGCTCACCGACTTGATCTTGTCGTTTCGAATTATCCACCACCCGTAGGTAGCGCTGCAGGATTCTATGCAAAGAGCATCGCGAAGATGCAAATCGTTGTTTGCGGTGGATCGAAATTTGCAAAGTTGAAACTGGAATTTCCAGAATCTTTAAATGGGCAACCTTTCATTTTCCCTACCCTTCAAAGTAAGCTACGTCACGATGTAGAACACTACTTGAAAATACGCGGTATCCACGTTCATACTAAAGCTGAAGTGCAAGATATTAGTTTGCAAAAGTTGATGGGAACTCATGGTGATGGACTCATCGCCATCCCGTTGCCAGCAGCCGAGGAACTAATCACTAATAAGGAGTTGCTGTTGATAGGCCATTTGCAGGACATATATGAAGAGTTATGGCTGATTGCAGCTCAGAGAAGAATTCAAAACCCTGTTGCAGCAGCAATAATGAAGGATTTCAAGTTATATACCCAATTAGCTTGAATACAACTGGTGCTAATTTCATTATCCTGAGCAAAGCGAAGGGTCTCCAGATAGAGGAACAAGGCATATTTTTATTGGCGATGTACGGAGACAGGCATCAAATCATCTCATGCTGTATTACAATGAATGATTTTCATGACAGCAAAGTACCTCTCAACGCTTCACAGTAATTCGATATCAAACAAGGTCTCTAGCTCGCCTGCTTGTGGAGGCCCAACTTCCTGCAATAAGCATTCACTCGAGGTTTGCATCCAATCGTGGAGACTAACACCGCGCAAAGCGAAAAATAGTTCTGGCATCTCATCGAAGCAAACGCCGATTCCATACAATACTGCTGCGATGTGCTCACATAAATCTGCATCATCGACACAGCTACACCGATAGGTTAATGCGCGTCGCTCCGGGAACAATCCACGTATGGGATCAATAATACGCGTAAGCAAGGCATCCGAAATTTTGCCCTGCAACAAAGATACCAGGGAGTGGAGTTCCCCTGCGCTTTCTTGGCGAAAGTACGCCCATTCTTCTGCTTTGAGAGGCGCAAAAGTAGCAGAGACTGAATACAAACGGTGATCCCACACATGAGCTTCTACCTGCGGACCGACGATCTGAAGGTTCACTACAGCACCGGCGCGCAAATGGCGCCGCCCTCGATCAAAACGGGCATCATAGGTTTGGTACGTATCCAGATTGCGATTCCACGCTTGACCCCAAAAGGACTGGGCCAGTTTGCGAGTATGTGTCACCCGTACAGACGCAAAATCGGGGTTTTCAGAGACAATGCGCGCCAACTCTTTTTCCGCCGCAGCTTTGCGCTCGGCTGCCGATCGGTACGGGATATCGTCGTCAAAGGAGGAGATCATAGAGACCTTTTATGGTATGTTTTTTTCTCATTGGAAAGCAAACTACCATATGCAATAAGGCGTCCTCCATGGAAATCCCGCTGTCAGTTCCTTTTCTGACCACCGCACTTACTGGCCCCCTCCAGGATCTGGAACGCAAGCTATTGAGTCAACAAGCCAAAATCGAATGTTGGCTTCGCCAGCAGTGGCGCAAAGATCCGCCGCCTTTATATAGCTCCGTGGATCTGCGCAACGCGGGATTCAAGTTGGCCCCTGTGGATACCAATTTATATCCGGCTGGGTTCAACAACCTAAACCGAGAGTTTTTCCCTCTGTGCGTACAAGCCATGCAGGCCACCCTGGAGGCGCTGCCCGCCCATGTATCTACGATTTTGCTCATACCAGAAAACCACACACGAAATCTCTTTTATCTCGAGAGCCTGTCTGTTTTGCGCGAGATTTTGCTGCAATCGGGATTCGCTGTGGAGATCGGTTCGTTGCGCGAGGACTTGACAGAGGGAGTGGAAATCGCCTCACAGTCCGGTCAGCTGCTACCCATGTATCCTGTGGTGCGCGAAGGCAATCGCCTGTTGGTGCATACCCAGAGGGGCGTTTTCAACCCGGATTTGGTTTTGCTCAACCATGATTTATCCGGCGCCGTCCCAGCCATTTTACAAGGCCTTGAGCAACAGGTGCAGCCTCCCACAGAGTTAGGCTGGGCCACTCGGCTAAAATCTCAGCACTTCTCGCACTACCAAACCATTGCGGAGGAATTTGGCGGCCAGTTTGGATTTGATCCCTGGTGGATTTCGCCTTTTTTCCAGCGATGCCATGAAGTGGATTTTCTCACCAAAAAAGGCGAAAGTTGTTTGCTTGCAGGAGCTGAGCTCCTCTTTGCGCAAATCGAAGAAAAGTATCGTGAATACGAAATTCCCCATCGCCCCTACATCGTGGTAAAAACCGATGCTGGCAGCTATGGCATGGGCGTGATGTCTGCCTCCAGTGTGGATGAACTACGTGGATTGAATCACAAGCGCCGGGGACGCATGGCCTCTACGAAGGGAGGCGAGGCGGTGACAAAAGTGATTTTACAAGAAGGTGTCTATAGTTTTGAAACCGTGGGAGAAGCCGTTGCAGAGCCCGTGGTATATATGATCGGCAAGAATGTTGTGGGGGGATTTTATCGCGTTCATGCGGATCGATCCCCAACAGAAAATCTCAATAGTCCTGGGGCTTCCTTTCGACCCCTGGCCTTTCAACAATCGTGTAATATGCCAGATCTGCAACGGGCCGACGCATGCTCTGCCAATCGCTTTTACTCCTATGGGGTAATTGCTCGTTTGGCGGCTTTGGCCGCAGGCAGAGAGCAAACCGCAGCAAAAGGAGCATCTCATGTATGATCTCGTCGTAATTGGAGCTGGGCCTGCTGGTGAAACTGGGGCTATCCGAGCAGCGCAACTAGGGCTGAAAGTTGCCCTTGTGGATAAGCGAGCGGATCTCGGGGGTACATGTCTGAATGTGGGATGTATCCCTACCAAAGCGTTACTGGAATCGGCCAAAATGTGGACCAAACTTCAGCATGCAGAAAAATTCGGATTTACTCTCGATAATGTGGCATTTCACTGGGACAAAATCCAAGCTCGCAAAGACAAAATTGTCGATGAGCAGCGCAAGGGTCTTCGGTTCCTGATGAAGAAAAATAAGATCGATGTTTACAAGGGCACAGCTCGATTTGTAACTGCTACAACCTTAGAAGTAACTGAAGGCACGACCAGTCAGAAAATCGAGACCCGTCATACCTTGATCGCAACCGGATCTGAGGTGCGACCTTTGCCTTTTGCTACGATAAACGGGAAGGCAGTGCATAGTTCCGATACGATTTTGTCCATCGACAAAATCCCCAAAACATTGGCTGTGATAGGTGGCGGCGTGGTGGGCATGGAGTTTGCCTCACTCTTTGGGCGTTTTGGCGCACAAGTAACGGTAATTGAACTCCTGAATCAGATCCTACCCTTTGAAGATGAAGCTTGTGTGAAGGAACTCACCCGTCACTTGGAGCGCAATCAACAAGTCAAAATTGAAACGGGGGTCAAGGTTGAGTCCCTCGAAGATCTTGGGTCCTCTTGTCGGGTAAAACTAACAGGCCAAGAACCCCGTGCCTTTGAAGTGGTCCTGGTTGCTATCGGTCGTCGACCCGTGGTGGGAGAACTGGGGTTGGAAAAAGTCGGGGTGCAAAAACAAGGAGAGTTCATCACGGTAGATGCACACTACCGCACCACAGTACCTTCGATTTTTGCTGTGGGTGATGTAATTGCAACGCCGGCATTGGCGCATACTGCATCCGCAGAAGCCATTCATGCAGTGGAAATTATCGCAGGTAAACACCCCCATGTAATCAACTACGAAGCCAACCCATCTGCAGTGTACACCTACCCTGAGGTTGCCAGCATTGGAAAAACGGAGAAAAAACTAAAAGAGGCCGGCATCGCCTATAAAGCGAGCCAGTTTCCTTTTGCACCGCTCGCAAAAGCCAAAATCGAAGATACCACCGAAGGGTTCATCAAAATTTTGCATGAACCCACTCACGGAGAACTTTTAGGGGTTCACATTGTAGGGGCGCGTGCTACTGAACTTATCGGGGAATTTGCCTTGGGGAAAATACTGGAAACTACGGTCGAAGAAATTGCCCACACCATTCACCCCCACCCCACAATCTCAGAAACAGTGATGGAAGCGGCGCACGCTGCCTTGGGCAGTGCCATTCATATGTAACAATGGCCATTGATATATGTAACCGTTACACATAGAATAGGGAGATCAGTGTAAAGAGGGGGTGTCGTGCGCATACAATGGGACCCGAGAAAGAGCCGATTGTTGAAAGAGAATCCACAGAGACGCACCTCTTTTGAGGAGGCCAAAATTTTGGTAGAAACATTGGACTTTCAATTGGGAGGAGAGCTACAGACGCTAGATCCAGAGCAATTTTACGTGATTGGTTTTGTCGGGGCAAAGCTCATTACATTGGTCTATGAGTTTCGACACGACGATCTGGGTGAATATATTCACCTCGTTACGTTATGGAAAACAACCAAGCAGGAACGAGAGAGGTTTCACATATGAAAAAGAAAAAACTCACAGCAGACCAGCTTGCAGAGATGGCGGATCAAGGTGCAGATGTTACCTCTCAAATGACGCTCCCGCAAAAAGGTGGGGTTCATCGAACGACGCTTGATATTGGACAAGAGCTTTTGAGAGATATCGATGTGATTTCCGACTCCCTAAATGTGAGTCGACAAGCTTTGATCAAAATTGCCATGCAAGATTATGTGATTAAATGGAAGACGGCAAAGCAGCTGAAAATTGGGTAAGCGACGCTGGAAATTCCAGCTTAGTGGAAACTGCGCAGCTGGTTCAACAAAAAAATGGTTCCACTGGAAAACCCAGCTGGATCCACGAGAAAAATGATAAGGGGGAAATGTTAACTAGATGACGCGTTGTACTGCGAGGATTTTTCCAATTACCGCGAAATTCTCCTCTTCTTTGGCTCGGATAATAGGGAAAGCTACATTCTCAGAACGTAGATACCACCCATTACGGTCCTGCAACATTCTGCGCACATAAACTTCATTATTGAGACGCACCAACACCATATCGCCGGACTCGGCTTCATTTTGATGATGAATCAACAACCAGTCCCCATTCAAGATCCCAACATCGACCATGCTCTCATCAGAGGCTTTGAAAGCAAAGAGATTCTCTGGCGCTGGGTAAGGCCGTTGAAACATCCCAATGGAGATGCGCAACGTGGCGATGTGCTCTTCGTTCTCTTCAAACGGATTGTCGGAAGACAATCGATCCAACCCGTGTACCACATAGGTGGTATCCGTGCTTTGGTGTGCAGGCTCATGCAGTGCGATGGCCTTTTGAGTAAGAACGAGAGACCTCGCTGACTGCTTATCTGGGGTGTGAAGAAATCCCTTTCTTCGCAAGGCTGCAACCAAATCTTGTGCCGACCCGATTGCAGAGTAGCCCATATGGGCACACAACTCACGCAATGTAGGTGCGGTTCCAGAACGCTCCAAAGAGGAACGAATGAAATCGAGTGCTTTGGATTGGATCTTGGTGAGCTTGGGGGGGGCCTTAGTCATAGCGCGGTTCCTCCACAAAAGTGAGAAGAGTGAATCGAAAGGCTTGAGCAGCATGCACATGAATCGTTTACCTAATTTTAATATAAATATCTACAAAATTTATTTTTTTCTCAAAATATTTTAGTGGGTTGATCAATTTCTCATTGTTGGATTTTAGAATCGAGGGGGAGCCCCGAGGCTGACTTCGTTCGCTGGGGATAAAGGAAAAAAGCATATCGAGGGGAGCGAATGACGGAAAAAGCATATCGTCATACCCAGGCCGCTTCGGCCGTCGGGGGTCTCCATAGATTAAAGTGAAGTTGTGTAAGGCAAGAGACAGGCTATGGAAGGGGAGAAAGAAACACTACCGAATCATAGCCAGTCGTTCGAGTAAAGGCGGATGCGAGTAGTAAAAGAAAGAAAAGAGGGGATGCGCAATGGGCATACCATGATTGGATTCTCGCAATTTGATCAGCGCCGTGCGCAGCAATGCAGGAGACTCGATGTGTTGCAAGGCAAATGCATCGGCGGCAAATTCATTGCGTCGTGAGATCCAACTTCCCATCGGCGTAAGAAAGAAGTCCATGAGGCCAAACCAAAGTGAAAAGACTACCAAGGCGCCATGGGGACTGATCCCCTGCAAGCCAAAGGCGTGATAAAATATATCGAGTTTCCAACAAAGACTGAGCAAAAAGAAAACTCCGCCCGTCATGACGATGGAGCGCAGGAGTGCATTGCGAATGTGATGCAATTTACAATGTCCCAACTCGTGCGCCAATACAGCCACCAGCTCCTCTGGCGTGAGAGACTTCACCAGCGTGTCGAAAAGCACGATGCGTTTTTCTCCGAATATGCCGGTGAAGTACGCATTCCCATGACTACTGCGACGGGAAGCATCCATGATAAAGATACCCGCGGTTTTAAAATTTACCTTTTTGGCCAACGCAAAAATTCCATCTTGCAAGGGGCCTTTTTCCAATGGAGAAAACGTATTGAAGAGCGGTGCAAGGAACGTGGGATAGAGCCACATGGCAAGGAGACTAAACCCGCTCATGACGCCCCAGGCCCACAGCCACCAGGCGTCCCCCATTTTATCCATTACTGTGAGAAGACCGGCCAATAAGAGTCCTCCCAGCAAGGCGCCCACAAGAAGGCCTTTTACTTGATCAAGAAAAAAGCCCTTCACGCTTTGTCGATTGAACCCGTGTTTTTCTTCAATACGAAAGGTATAGAAGTAGGAAAAAGGGAGGGAAGTCAAAACCGATAGCCCGCCGAGAAGCCCAAAAAAAACCAAGCCAGTGAACAAAGATCCTGTAAGCCCGATTTGCTCACATAGGGACTGGGCTGTGCGTTCCAAAAATCCCAACCCACCCAATCCAAGAAAAGCAAGACCGCCCAACCCTTGGGTCCAACTGGAAGCAAGAGAAAAACGGTACTTGTCTTGAGAGTAGGCCAAGGTTTTCTGAAACTCTGGTTCCGCAATCTGCAAAATGCTACACGCCTCTTGTTGATGGGCTCGATTTTCATAGTAGCGTTTGTTGAGCGCAGCCAAATAGGTTTCGACCCACTGCTTGCCAAATTTAAGTGCCAAAAAAATGCCCAATATCGTCACGTGAACGACTCCCCTCTCCGAATGGCTTCCGCGGCAGCACGCACCCCTTCTACCAAGAGGTCCAGCTCCGCAGGATTCATGTCAAATACGGGGGTAAAGCGCAGCGCGTTTTTCCCTCCGTGAATCACACCGACCCCATGTCGGCGCATGAACTTCTCTACACCATTTGTTCCCACCACGCGAGCCTTCTCCGGCCGAATCTCAACGGAAAACAGCAGACCTGTGCCTTGAATTTTTCCCAGTACATCAGGATAGGCGTTGGCCAACTCTTGAAACCGGGCCACGGCTTGCTTGCCCATGGTACGGATGTTCTGACGTAAAACAGGGGTTACTTGCTCCAATACCGCACACCCAATTTCGAGCCCACGAGGATTGGCGGTCATGGTATTGCCGTAGAGACCATCCACGTACGCCGCCGCCACGACATCGGACAAAGCCAATACGGATAGAGGAAATTGCCCTGCATTGAGCGCTTTAGAGTAAGTTTCCATATCTGGTGGGGCAAGATCTTGAAAGCCGGGATAATCCACAATGCTGAGCACCCCGTGGGCCCGTAACCCTGCTTGAATGGAGTCCACCAACAGGAGCGAACCCCGCTCTGCAGTCAATTGCCGGGCCAGCTGATAATACGCGGGCGTAAGACTCTCCCCGGGATTTCCCTCCCCCATCACCGGCTCTAGGAGCATGGCTTCAAAGTACACGCCCTCTCGATCCGCACGCAAAAAGGTCTCTCGCAATACATCGAGCTGATTAGAAGGTACACAAACGAGGTTATCGAGCCCCATAAAAGAACCCAAATGCTGCTTGTATTTCTCTAAGGTAGAGCCTGAAGCTTGAGCCGGGCGCTCAGTTCGACCGTGAAAACTGCCTTGAATGGAGAGAAAACTGCGTTTTCGTCCCTTGGCTTTTTGAGTAGCCACTAAGTCGGAAATACGCAAGGCTACCGTTACAGCTTCTGAACCAGAATTCATGCAAATGAAGCGAGAAAAGGGACGATGCGTACGCGTGTGACCAATTTCTTTCTGCAGCGCCTCGGTAAAGCGCTTTTGGGCAAAACTCGCAGTCATGATATTGGCCATGACTTGATTGCTACGCAATGCAGCACAGATCGCATCGGGTACATGCCCAAACCCCAACATACCGTATCCCCCGGCATCGTAGAGCACAGCGCCATAGCTGGTCACAATCCAAGGCCCATTGGCAGAAAGCGCTACATAGGGGTTGATGGAAGCGGCATTGTAGAAATTGACAAACCCAGCTTGTAAAGAGGCAATTTGCTCGGCCTCTGGTAAACGCAAGATATCAGCGTCAGTCTCTCGCAATTTTCGATGAAGCTGATAGGCTTGTTCAATGGCTACTTGCAATCGAATGTCTTGGTTGATAAAGGAACCTACCACAGCCACAGGGAGACCCACGGTTTGGCGTAATTTTCCATAATGGGAAAGCTCGGAAAGTTTTTCCAGATAGGTCATGCAACCCTCCTTCACAAATATGTCTGGGGAATAAGGACCCATCATACCATGCGTAAAAGGAAAAAAAGAATTGATTCCCTCCTGGTCACACGAGGGCTGGCAGACTCTCTACCACTTTCTCGTGCGTTACTCATGGCGGGCAAAATCATCGTTGAAGATCAACGTGTATCCGATGCTTCGGCTTGTTTTCACGAGGATGTATCCATTCGGGTGCGCACAGCACCCTCTGCTTTCGTCGGACGAGGGGGAGATAAACTATTCGGTGCCATGCAGGACTTGGGATTGGAGACCGCCTTTTCCGGCAAAGTCGTTCTCGACATCGGAGCTTCGACGGGGGGATTTACCCAGTGCGTCTTAGAAGCAGGTGCTGCTACTGTGCTGGCGCTTGATGTCGGCCATAATCAGTTGGCTTGGACGCTGCGTCAAGATCCTCGTGTGGTGTCGTTGGAGCAACTGGACATTCGCAAATTTGATACGACAGCGCATCCGGTTCCAGACTGGGTAGTCGCAGATATGAGTTTTGTTTCTCTTGCCTCTCTGGCCCGGGAAATTTTTGCTGTTGGGGGGGCTCACACCCAGTTTTTGCTCTTGGTCAAGCCCCAATTTGAGCTAGAGCGCAGCGCCATTCCGCCAGGGGGGGTTGTGACAGACTCCGACGATATTGCCCGCGCAGTGGGGCAGGTCAAAGCAGCTTTTGTGGAATTGGGGGCACGAATTCAACAGGCTGTGCCTTCCAGGGTCAAAGGCAAGACTGGCAATCAAGAGGTTTTCTTGTGGATACGTAAGGCAGGGTAGGATTGCCGGGGAAAGTCGGTAAGAACCCACCTGGCGAGGTGGGCACCACACCCCCGATTAGGCGTCCCTCTACATTCTACGAGAGAAGGAGGGCTTGCACACCACGAGGCGATCAGGTTCCCTTATCTATAAGCATCGGTTCTACGCAAATCCGCAGCAACCCTACCCGGTCATCATACCATACAAGAAATTCTTTTCATCTGGTTTTTTAGTTCATTGGCGGATGAGGCTTGACGGTATGGCACGGCCTTGCGTACATTCTTCGCCCCATGCCATTTTATTTAATCTGGGGATTTGTTCCATGCCCGCAATTTTTTGGCTTTTTGTCTTCTCTTTTATCGTGGGATGCAGACCTGACTCTTCTGATACTCCTACTGCTGCGACTCCCGCTGCTGCGACTCCCGCAGATTCGAAATCCCGTACCTGTGGTCTACTTGGAGCCACTTCCACAACGCCTTGCTCTAAAAAAGAACAGCTGTATATCAATACCATGAACTATTTCGTGGAACGTCTGGACGCGCTGAAGGACCTTACCGCATTAAAAGAAGAATTTTCTCATACTGCCTCTGATTCTGTGGGTATGCCTGTAGAGGTGGAGAAAGCCAAGGTGGTGCTTTTTGGTGAAACCCATACCAACTTCGTGGCAATATTTGACACCGCAGCCATGATCAATGCTGTGATCGAGCACAACCAGCAAAATCAATTGAAAACCTTGGTGTTATTGGAAGGCTATAAGCCAAATCAAGCCCTATCAGGAGAAAACATTCTTCTACAACAACTATATGCTACCTGGGAGAATGCAAGAAAAGAGCCCACGTATAATCCAACTCGATGGGACATCAACAATGCAGGACATGTTACGACGTACTATGCAACTCGTCATCATATCGATGCCACTCGTCTTGTTCTGGATCAAGCTACCTATATGGGATGGGATGAAGGGGCGACCATGCTGGAGCGAAACCAAAGCCTTGTAGAGGTTGTTCGGCAGCATCAAAAAGAGGGGGAATTTGCTCAAATCCTTGTGATTGCTGGCAATCTCCACTTGCCGTCTGGAGAGTATTACTACCATAAGAAACATTACTTTTATGAGAAAAGATTGCCGGGTGGGTATGAGGCCGATGCCATCGATCCCCTGCATTTTCATGCATTGTTTACCACGCCGTCCAAACTCAGAGATACGTTAAAAACTCGCGCAATTTATACCCTCCTGAAAGACCAGTCGGCGTTGTATCTCACCCATACCAGCATTTACCGGGACTGGCAGCCCCGCGCCTGGGAGAGATGGGACATGCCTTTCATCCCGAAATCATAAAATAAAATAGATCCCTGCGAACGAAATACTCTTGCCAGATATTTACAGGGCTGCGGGAAGGGCGTACAAGGAGAGCGTCTTTATACAGAGCACTGCGCCAGGAGAATTTCTATGCAAATATCCCCTTTCCGTTGGTTCACCCGCTTACTCAGCCTCTTCCCTTTCCTTACGCATGCTGCTGAAGCCCCCAAATTGGGATGGAACACACCTAAAATTGTGAGCCAATATGCCGCACATTCTCAATTGCAAGAAGAGTGGCAACTGGAAGTGCTGGGGGCCTATCACGTCTTTCAGCCTCGTGAGTCCATTATCGAGTTTGGTTCTGGTAACGGAGCGGCTGCCTTTCGCATGGCCGCTCTCACTCGCCTCAAAGGGGGGCATGTACGCGGGTATGATATTTCTCCGGATATGGTTGCATATGCAGAGCGGCATTACCCATCCCATGAAAATGCCAATCTTGCGTTTTTCCCCCTCGATAACCCTACGTTTTCCCATACTGGGATTGAAAACGCAGATTTGATCGCCTCGTTTTGTGTATTCCACTTGGTGGAGCAGCCCGATGTCATTCTAAAAAATATGTTTGCTGCCCTGAGGTCGGGAGGGAAAATCATCATCAGCTACCCCATTCGCCAGCCGGGCCCTTTCAAGAATGCCTACGAAGAGACCGTCGCACAATTTGACCTTAAAAAGCCAACCCCCAAAACTTTCAATGTATCTGATCCGCATGTGATGAGGCTCCTTCTAACCAAAGCAGGATTTATTCCCGATATAGTCCAACATGTGGAGCCCCTGAACATTTTTCCGACCCATCAGGCGTTCTTGGACTGGTGTCTGGGCACGCTGCCTGCCAACTGGCGCATTCCAGAGAACCTACAGGAGGCGGCGTGTCTTTATTTCATCCAGCGGTTTCTTGTACATACCGGTCAAGACAAACTGGATAAAAACCAACCCCTGCGGTTTCCGGGTCATCGGCTGGATGTGGTAGCCATCAAGAGGTAAGGAAGCAAACCGTTGCATCGCACGAAATACCTTGATTTTTACGGTTGTATCGCAGATAATGCGGCTTCTATTTGGCTTTATCAATCAAGATTCCCAGGAATTTGAATCGGATTTTAAGAGGTTAGGGTCTATGTCACGATATCGCGGACCGCGAGTAAAATTGATGCGTGCTGTTGGAGTGGATCTCCCCGGTCTTTCCCGTAAAACCATCGAGCGCAAGCCAAACCCACCGGGTATGCGCGAAGGGCAGTTCAAGAAGAAAAAGAGCGACTTCGGCTTGCAACTGTTGGAAAAACAAAAGATTCGTTTCAACTACGGCATCACGGAGCGTCACCTTCGTACCGTTGTACAACGTGCATTCCGTTCCCGTGAGCACTCCGGTAACAAGTTGATGGAGATGCTAGAATCTCGCTTGGACAACGTGGTATTCCGCGCAGGCTTCGCATCTAGTATTCCAGCTGCTCGTCAATTGGTTGGTCACTGCCACGTTCTCGTAGATGGTAAGAAGGTGAACATTCCTTCTTATCGCGTGCGTCCTGGTCAGCAAATTCAAGTGAGCCTAAAGGGCGCAAAATTTGCGACCGTAATCGGCAGCTTAGAGCAGCCTGCCTTGGCACGTCCAGCTTGGTTGTCCTTCGATGCAGAGCAGAGCACGGCAAAGATGATCACCATGCCAGATCGTGATTCCTTTCCGTTCCCAATCGAGATCTCTCTCGTCATTGAGTACTACGCACGACGCGTCAGCAAGTAACCGGCGCTCTACCGTATAGAGGAAGTCTCCGCGTGGGTAAGCTCCTCCAATCTCTTCAAAATCAGAATCTCCCCCCCTTACCCCCTGCACCTTGTGCCCTCGCTAGCGAGCGGCCTTGTTGTGGGGGAAGTGGCATCTTGCTGCAAAAAAGCGGCGCGACGCTGCGAGCCGAGCTTTGTTCCTGCGTGCGTACCTGTGCGGCGTGTCAAGGACTGACCCAGCGCTCCGTGGATCGCCAATCCCAATTCTGTCGTACGCCATCACCGACCCGTGTAGTGCACATTCTCAATGACGCTCAGATTCCCTCTCGCTATACTGCTGCGGATTTCTCCCAGTTCCAAAATACCAGCGGCTCTTGTATGCAAGTGGCGGAAAAGCTACACACTTGGGCGACCTCTTTCTCCCATGGCTCGCAGGGGCTGGTGATCAGCGGACCTGTGGGGGTTGGGAAAACCTATCTGCTCGTATGCTTGGCGAAGCAGTTGGCGAGGCAAGGGGTTGGGGTGCGGTTTGTGGATTTCTTCCAGCTACTGGCAGAGGTGAAAGCCACCTACTCAAAGAATACCTCGGAGATGGATGTGCTTGCGCCCCTGCTGCAAGTCGAGGTGCTCTTTATCGACGAGCTTGGCAAGGGGCGCAACACGGACTTTGAGCTCACCATCCTCGATCAGCTCATTATGGGGCGCTATAACCAGAACAAAACCATCGTGGCCTCCACCAACTGTACCTTTAAAGAAATCCAGCACCCCAAGCATATCTACTCCAATAAGGCGTTGGATGAGGGAGATCCCACAGATAAATTCGGTCTCTTTGCCTCAGACATTCAAGGCTCTTTGGAGTATCGCGTGGGCAAACGGATTTTCTCGCGGTTGGTAGAAACCACCCAATTTGTAGAGATGCTCGGACGAGATTATCGACGACGAGATAACGTGTTGTGAGCTGCTGCCTCTCCACTACCTATCTCTCTGCAGACCCTCTTTATGGTTTGCTGCCAGAAACCGGAGATACCCTGCAAGCCGACCCCACCTATTATCCTTGTTGCGAGGGAAAAGGCTGGCGTTACTGTTTAGAGGCAGATGCTGTACAGCAATGCGCCTTGCAGGAGCGAATTGGTAAGGTACATCACCTATTATCCCATCCCTTTGCCCCTACCTCACTGCCCAAAAGTGAAGCTTTGCTTGGATTTTTGCGTTTCACACGAGAGCAACAACTTGCCATCTCTCCTCGTGGGAAATTGTTGTGGAAGAAGGTCCCGCTTTCCTTTCATTCCGCACGCAAACCTGCCCCGGTTCGATCGACCCCGTCTCTCGGTTTTGGCTTTGCTGCCGCTTGCACGTGGCAACTGGGTCTCTCGGCTCTGTGGATTCCCTTGGGAGAAGATCTAGGGGAGACCTTGCCCATCTGGCTTTCCCGCCAGGAGACCCCGGATGTATGTTGGGTGGAACAACGCAAACCCATGTGGCAACGCCAAGTTCGAGAAGACTTTGCCGCAGTGATTCGATGGTGTGATGCAGCTGCGATTCCGCTTTGGGCGGAGCTACATCCAGCACCGACAATGTCACCGCTGCTGCGACGGCGCAGTGCTGCTGTAGATCAGATTTTGAATCAGGCGAAGAGTCGACCGACCTTGGAGTGGTTGGATGAACAGTCGAGATCGAGGTTCGAAATGGTAACGATGGTTGACTCGTGATTTTACTGGGGGACCTGCTGCACAAGTGCCCCAGTAAAAACCCTTGAGAGTATTATTTTGTCACAGCGGGCAGTGAGCTATAGCGCCCATCTGCATAGACTTCAAATCCCATCACAGATTTTCGCATCACAGCATAAGCAGCTTCATGCCACAGGAATACATAGGGTTGATCTGCTTGCACAATTTCTTGCACCTGATCATAGATTTTCTTACGTGCAGCAAACTCTGTTACTGATTTTCCCTCTTTCAGCAACGCATCCAATTTTGGATTTAGGTATCGCCCTCGATTCGCTCCTGCAGGCGGGAAATTTTCCCCACCAAAAGCATACTGGTAGATACCGGGACCCTTAAATCCAATCCAGCTCAGACTCCACATCTGTACGTTGCCCTTGTCAATTTCTCCTTTGAGCGCCCCCCACTCCAAAGATTGAACCGAGACTTCGATCCCTACCTTTTGCAAATCAGAGGCAATGGCTTTCGCAATGGAGAGCCGTATGACATTCGCCGTGGTTTTGTAGGTGAGGGTAAAACGGGGAGACTTTCCTTTTTGGGGAAATCCCGCAGCATCTAATAGCTTTTTTGCTTGCTCTGGATCATAGCGAACATCTGAAAGGCCAGCGTGATAAAAGACGTGAGAAGCCGGCAACAGGGTCCGAGCTGGAGTGGCAAACCCATGAAACAAATGTTGAATGATGGCTTCTCGATGGATGGCATGGGCAATAGCTTGGCGCACCTGTACATGCTTGAGCACCGAGTCTTGAAAGTTAAATCCTAGATAGGTTGTTTGCAGACTCTCCGCT
>CANIBL010000025.1 GCA_947466225.1 Deltaproteobacteria bacterium | reverse complement strand
GGGGATGCCCGTACGGCCTTCGGCCTGGGCATGACGGAAAGGATAGAGGGGATGCCCGGACGGCATTCGGCCTGGGCATGACGGAAAGGAGATAGAGGGGGATGCCCCTCTATCGGAGAACTATCAGCCCTTTTTCTCTTTTGCGTGAGCGGGGGACGCTGCTGCCTCTCCTGTAGAAACCGCAGGTTTCGCTTCTGCAGCAGGAGCTTTGGGCTCCTCCTTCTTCTCTTCTGTTACAAAGCTATCTACCTTTGCATCTTGAAATTCTTTTACGGCATAGGCCCGCAATTGGAAGGTGTAAGTGGGAAATTTGGAGATCTGCAAGTAGTAGTTTTCCGGTTTCTTGTTTTCCTTCTTTGCTGCATCAGTCAGTACTTCAGCAAAATACTGGTAGGTGACCGGTTGTGCTTCGCCTTTGCTCTTGAGCGTATAGGTTAGAACCGCATCCATTTTCGCTGGCTTTTCGATTACGTCTTCGAAGGTTGGCATGGCAGCATGGTCGATCAAGCCTTTGATTTTAGCTTGATCTGCTACTTTTCCCGCTGGAGTGCCCTCTATGGTGAAGACAGAATCCTTCTTGCCAATCTTCAGTGTTGGCAACTGGAGTGCTTCTACATCTTCGACTTTCACAGAGTAGAACTTCTTGTCGTACCACTCAGAGGCTTTCGTGGGCACGTCATGCGCGTTGAACGAAACTGCATAGGTCTGCGTATCTTCGTTCATACGGGCGTAGACCTGGCGAAATCCGGGTGAGGTACCGAGGTACAGGGTAGCCAGTACTTTGTCATCCTGAAAGAGCTGTACCTTGCGCTCAAATTGCTCGGGGGTAACCTTGAACTGCTTGGCGGCAATCATGGTTTTCCCAGCCGGCCAGGATTTTTTGAAGTCCTTCACTTTATCCATTACTTCCTGGATCTTGGTGGTGGCCACAGGGAAGTTGAAATGCTCGGGCAATTGCCACGCTGCATCTTTCTTTAATAGGGTAAGGGTTTTCTTTTCCCCATCGTCGATAACGATCTTGGTTACGGTATCCACTGCTACGGTGAGCAGGGGATCGGTTTTGTTAAACGCTGCCAAGGGCTCATTGCTCTTCAGTTGAAGGAAGAGGAACAACCCAACTTGTCCTGCCAAGAGTACGGACAGAATTTTGCTTGTTTTTGTCATCGGATCTCTACCTTTCCTTACGCCAGTTTCAGTTTTTCAAAGTCTTGTTCCATCCGACTGCGACGCATGCGGTAGCCGGCATAGACGAGCAACAAAGCAAAAATGGCGAATCCGTAGTTGGCGAATTCCCAGTTGCGCTTTTGTGTATCTGTCAGCGGCTCCAACGTGCGTGCAAAGTGGCTGCGGCTGCGAATGCCCAGCAGCGAGCGATCTTGTGTCGACCAGTCCAAGGCGTTTTCTAGCAACTGCATGGAGTTGGTGTACTGAGAGCCACGCAACATGCTGGAAATTTGTACTGCATCATCAGCCAAAAATTCGTTGGACGAGAAAATCATAATGCGAGCGCTAGAAGGTGATTTATCGATAACACCCGCCACTTTTGGCTCGTCTTTCTTTTCGCCTTCTTTGCCATGGTCGTGATCACCGTGATCGTGTCCATGCTCATCCTTTGGCTTATCTGCAGGGCCTTTCGCTAGAAGCGGAGAGTCTTTGCCTTTGAAGTACGAGGTAAAGGTTCCTTCGATTACAGCACCGAGGACAGAAGCTTCTTTCTTATCCGCTTCTGGGAATCCCAACTCTGGGTACAGCGTGCGATCGGCTTCGATGTCGATGTTCTTACTGCGCCAAGATTCTTTGGAGCTGGTGATCAGCGTGGTTACCTTGCGTTCTTTGTTGGTCTCTGCATTGATCACCAACGGAGAGGCCCATGCCAAGTTTATCTGTGACAGACCAGAGGTTATCAAGTTATCCGAGCTCAAGCCCTTGTCGCGTACATCGATGAAGAACGGATAGGGCGCCAAATAGGGTTCCTTTACCGTGTAGCCTTGTACCGTACGTTTGCGCATTGCAGGGAATCCGGAGTTGCGCTTGTCGAGAACCAACTCTTTGGGAATCTCGATACCGTAGCTACCCAGCCATTTGTCCAATCCACTGTTGTACTCTTGGGCAGAGAAGCTTCGCTCTTGGCGTTCTACACCAACGGGAGACGTTGCGAGGATCACGGTCCCGCCTTGCATCAAGAACTGGTCGATGGCAAAAATTTGTTTCTCGTTCAAGTCCTTGGGTGCCAATACGGCCAAGATATCTACATTGCTCGGTACGGTTCCAGATTCTAGATCCACTTTTTCTGTAGTGTAGTTCTCAGCCAACTTTTGCTCGAGGGAGCGGAAGCTCTTGCCACCTTGAGGGGCTTGGCCAAACTGCGCCATCATGGGGTTGGCAGCTGGGGCGGCCGGTAGTACCAATCCAGCGGTGCGAAGGAACCCAGGGACCATGCGCTTTAGCGTGGAGTCCATGCTTTTCTTGAAACCGGATACGTTCAAGTCCTCTGGTACACCCAAGGAGTATATTTTATCCTTGTCTTGAATCGTCAGGTAAAAATAAAAGCTTGCATCGGAAAAGAGTCCCAACGATTGGGCAGAGAATCCGTATTCTTGGCTGATTTTTTCTGCCAACTTGGGATCCGCAGATGGATCCAAGAACTCGACTTTCAACTTGCCGCCAGAATCTTTTTCGTAGCCATTTACTGCCGTTTTCACATCGGCAAATAGGGTTTGCAGTTGTTTTGGCAGGTTCTTCTCAGATACGTATCCTACAAACTGGATGTCGTGATCGAGACTGGCAAAGAAGTTATCGGTTTTGTTGAACTCGTGCAGCGCCTTTTGAATGCTGCGGCTAATGTCGTATTCGAGGTTGCGCAGTTCCACTTCGATGTTGCCCACGTTATCGTGTTTCACTTCGATGAGGTTTTCAAATCCCAAAACTTCATGTTGATCGCCGTACTGTACTACGATGTTGAAGTAGGAGTTGATCATAGAGGCAGAGTGGCGATCGTTCACTTGGAATGGTACTGGCTCGATGTTGTACTTGCGATGGGCCTCAGCTTCGATCTCGGCATTATCGCGAGGATCGATGAACTCAACCTGTACTTTGCCTTTGCCGACGATCTTGTACTCAGACAACAGATCGCGCACCGTAGGTACCAAGGGAGCGAGCAAAGGATGGGTTCTCTCGCTAAAGTAGCCGCGTAACAGCAACGGTTCTTGCAAGTGGGAGAGGATATCCTTCGTGGAGTCGGAGATGGAGTAAATGCGATCGCGTGTCACATCCAGGCGAAGGGCAGGTACACGATTCAACCAGAAGTTGCCGACGAGTAAGTTGGCGATCAACAAGCTGACGGCGGTGATCCATACGGTGTGAGCCGGGCGTTTGTCCGAGGACCACTTGAGTTTCTCCAAGGCAAACACGTTGGTGATCAAGAACACAGCAGAGATACTTACATAGTAGTAAATATCGCGTAGGTCCAATATTCCGCGGCTGATGGAGGTGAAGCGAGAGCCAGATCCGAAGAGGCGGAGTACTTCGCCCATCTTGTTGCCGAAGAAGTTCACGAGCATATCAGAACCGACGATATAGAAGAAGAATCCCACGATGGAGGTGGTGATCAAACTTACAATTTGGTTGTCGGTTTTGGAGCTGATATACAAGCCGATGGCGATATAGGATGCAGCCAAGAGAATCGAGGCTACATATGCTGTCAGGGCTGGTCCCCAATCCAAGGGGCCGAGCATACCCACGGTAAGAGCGAGGCCGAAGGTCAGGGCGAGTGCCAAGACCACCATCCCCATACAGGCGACGAATTTGCCTAAAACCAGTTCATGGGTTTTCACGGGAAGCGTAAGGAGGAACTCTACGGTACCCATCTTACGCTCTTCACTCCACATGCGCATGGTGAGGGTGGCGCAGAGGAAAATCAACAGGATCGGCATCCACTCAAAGAGGGGGCGAAGATCGGCGATGTTGCGAGAGAAAAATTTCTCTACCCAGAAAAAGGCAAAGAGACTTACGAGAAGGTAAGCCCCCAAAAAAATCACAGCGGTCGGCGAAGCGAAGTAACTCCAGAGTTCCTTCCTCGCAATGGTCCATGTTCTTGACATGATGCGCACTCCTTATACGTTGCCTCGATTGACTTCTTTAAACACGGTTTCCAGGTCGCGATGTTCGTGGTGGATGCGGTACAGGTCCCAGCCTTGTTCCACCACGCGTTTTGCTACCACGGACGCCACCTTTTCCATCGCCGCATTTTCTGTTTGTAGTAAGTAGTGATGGACGTCACCTTGGGCCACGCCGCTCTCTTCTACATGGCTTACATCAGATATGCCTTTGATCATGCTGGAGACATCGGCGAACTTTCGGTTCACAGAGAGATGCAACATGCTGCCTTTTTGCAGTTCCGCCATGGAGGCATCCAGGGCCAACTTTCCGTTCAGTACGATAAGCACACGGTCGCAGATGGCTTCTACTTCTTGCATGATATGGGTGGAGATGATCACTGTAGTGGACTTGCTTAAATCTTTAATCAGATTTCGCATAGCCAAGATCTGGGTCGGATCCAGTCCGTTGGTGGGCTCATCGAGAACCAAAATTTCTGGCTTGTGCACGATGGCTTGGGCTACGCCGACTCGTTGGCGATATCCCTTGGAGAGAGTATGAATGGGTGCACCAACTTTGGGTTGCAGATCGGTGGCCACCACAGCATCGCGCACAGCTTGCATGCGGCGATCTTCGGGGATACCCCGTAGCTGGGCCACGTAGTCGAGGTACTGCCACACAGACATCTCGGGGTAGAGCGAAGATTGCTCGGAAAGGTAGCCAATTTTTTCTTGTACGCGAAGACGATCTTGTTGGATGTCGATCCCGCCGATGAGGACGCGACCCTCGGTTGGTTCTAAGTACCCAGTAATCATCTTTAGGGTTGTGGTTTTTCCGGCCCCGTTATGACCCAAAAGACCTACGATTTGGCCTCGAGGGATCTCAAACGAAACCGAGCGCACGGCCGTAAAATCGCCGTACTTCCGAGTCAAGTTCTGCACACTGATCACTTGGAACTCCTCCATGATGAAACTTCTACTCTTGGCATACTATTGCGAGAGTTTGCCGCAAGCAAACATTTTTATGGCGCCTCGCAAAGGCATGGAGCTGTCTGCATAACAGAATTGGGGCGGAATTTCACTTTCTTTTTTTTCCGTTTTTTTTCGTTTTTTTTGTGGAACCAACTGCGTAGTTTCCGCGTTGGTTCCACAAAAAAAGAAAAAAACGCAAAAAAGATCAATACCACCCCGCTTCCACCCGGCGCCGGTGAATCAATGACCAGGCCTTCCCGGCAAAGACCTTGACCTTAGGGTCAATATCCAACAAGGCTGGGTCATCCATATTCCCCTCAGCCTGGATCACCACGTTCAGCTGATCACATTCTCCACATGCGGCTAAAATTTTGTTTTTTTGTGCCACCGCCTGCGGAAATGTATCAAAAAACAGCACAGCATATTTTGTCGACATTTTAGAAATCTCCCGTTTTTTTATAGATGTTATAGGAATTTTTCGGGTGTGCAATCGAGTCGGCCCCAATCTTCGTCTTTTCATCTTGCATTCTATCGCTACCGTGCGTATCACAGGAAATCTTTTTCTATCCGCCATCAATACAAGGGAGCGACAATGAACGCAATAAAATGGATGGGTTCTCTACTGGTACTGCTATCTTTTCTCTCTAGCCCGTTGCGAGCTGCAAACATGGAGGCTGCGCAACGTGCAGAGATTCTCATATTAAAGACGAAGATCCAGGCGGCTTTTTCTCCTGAAATCCCACCTGGTCTTCAAGCATATCTCCAATGTCCTGAGATGCAATCTGTGAAAAAATTGCAAGATTTCATTGCAGTTGCAACCTACCAATCCATCGAGGCAGATTTCATTTACTACAATATCGGGGCGATCACCTCTGCCTGTGTCATGGTACCGGCTATGGCTGCTTTGATGCAGGCAGATGATCTTTTCTCCCCGCTGGGGGTTACTGCAAGTACCGTATTATGGACGGGCTGTATACCTAGAGGGCTCTATTATGGACTGCGCGGGACATGGGCGGCGCTTAAAATGTCAGCAGCGAATTGGAATCGACACTGTAGAGGCATCCAACGCAAGGATCCGCTCTACAGAAAAGTAAAAGCTGCGTTTACTCAGGATTCTCAGTTGCGTTTTGCCTATACAGGACGGTAACCTGCGAGGGTCCATTCCTTCTTTTAGGAGTACCCGATGCATGCATCAGATCTTGTTCTGTATGAATATTGGCGTTCGTCTTGTTCTTGGCGTGTTCGCTGGGCGTTGCAGTACAAAGGCATCTCCTATATATCCCAACACATCAACCTGTTACAAAACGAACAAAATTCGCTGGATTTTCTTCGAGAAAACCCGGCTGGTAGTGTACCTGCGTTGAAAACCCCAACTGGGGTTTTTTCTGAGTCTTTTGCTATGCTCGAATGGCTGGAGGAGCGGTATCCATCGCCGGCTCTTCTGCCGCAGAATCCCGAAAGTCGCCTCTACGTGCGGCAACTGGCGCTAACCCTGCTTGCCGGTACCCAACCTTTGCAAAATTTGTCGGTGCAACGCTACGCACGAGAGGCCCCAGAGGCGCGTCGCGAATGGGCGCATCATTGGATGCACCGAGGCTTGCGTATCTATGAAGCTCTCTTGGTGCAACACGGCCGTTGCGGTACCTACAGTTGGGGCAGCCAGCTCTCCTTCGCCGACCTATGTTTAGTCCCTCAATGCTACAATGCGTTGCGTGTTGGGATGGATCTTGGGGTATACCCGATTCTGGCTGGGATTTACCAGCGGGCGCTTGCGACAGAGGCTTGCCAGCTGACACATCCCGATCATCATGTTTTTTCTGTAAAACCGACTTCGTAGCTTCCACAAAAAAGTAAGAAAAAGAAAAGGTATACCTTGAAAAATTGGCCCCGTTCTCTGCTCACATGGTATTACGCGCAGCGTCGCTCCATGCCATGGCGGGACAATCCTACACCTTATGCGGTGTGGATCAGCGAAATCATGCTCCAGCAAACTCGAGTGTCTACGGTAATTCCATACTTTGAACGATTTATGACCCAATTCCCTACCGTGCACGATCTCGCTGAGAGTGATCTTCAATCGGTGCTCAAATGTTGGGAAGGACTGGGCTACTACTCTCGTGCTCGAAATTTACATCGATGTGCAAAGCAAATCGTAGCCGAGTTTGGAGGTGAGGTACCGGGAACCTACGAAGCGTTGTTGACCCTACCTGGGATTGGGCCCTATTGCGGTGCTGCCATTGCCAGCATAGCCTTTGGAGAAGCGGTACCTGCGATCGATGGCAATGTATTGCGCGCCGCCTCCCGGTTTTTTGGTCTCTATACGGACATCACCCGTCCCATCGCACGTACCGATCTTTTTCAGAGATTGTTACCGGCAAGTCAATCGAGTAAAGATCCTTCGGCTTTTACCCAAGGCATGATTGAGTTAGGTGCTACGGTATGTCTACCCAAAAACCCACTCTGTGCTACATGTCCCCTACAAAAAGGCTGTGTGGCATTAAAAACGGATACGGTATCCGTACTACCGGTGAAAAAGAAAAAATCCCCGGTACCTCACTATGAAGTCGGCATCGGCATCGTATGGAATGAACACCAAAAAATTCTCTTGGCGCAACGTCGTGAAACCCAGATGCTGGGCGGCTTGTGGGAGTTTCCGGGTGGCAAGCAACTCGGGGAAGAAACCCTAGAAGAAACCGTAATGCGAAAAATCCATACTTCTACCGGTGTGCGTGTCAGTGTAGGACAAAAGCTCCAAACCGTGGAGCATGCATTTACCCATTTCACCATTCGCGTACATGCTTTTTTATGTCAACGCGACAAAGGTGCTGCACGTGCGCTGGGATACAGCCAAGTAAAGTGGGTTGCGCCCGATATAATTTCTACTTATCCATTACCTGCCGTGGACAAAAAAATTTGGGATCGACTTTCTTTGTAAATTCTCTCTTGCTTCTAGTGGACAAAAAGATCGGAGATGAAGTATCGGTATAGCCCTATATTAACAGCACGTTATAAGGTCTAATCGTATGAGGCATCGAAGATTTTTATATGGCAGCAGCTTTCTGATGTTGGCTTGGTTTCCCTTGAAGGGCGTGGCAAGCGAGCCTCCTCCTGCCTATGAGGAAAAGCCTAGGTTATCGGATATGCCGTCTGAATTTTATACTTATAACCGTGTGCAAGTGCGAAATCTTCTTACAGGAGGAAAGGCAGAAGTCCTAGCCTCCAATAGGCTGTTGCAAGCTGTACCCGTCGAGGTAGAGGCAGGTGGATGTTTTCGTCGCAGAAACAGACGGGAGTGTAAAAAGGAAATTGTGAAATCAACTTTGGCTGCCGGTGGATATTTTACTACCTGGGTGTCTCGTGCACCGAATACTGTGTTTGGTATGGGACTGAGTGGAAAAGAACATGGATGTGAGATTACCAGCATCGCAGCGGACTCTCCCATAGAGCAACGAGGCCTGTCTGTCGGAGATCGACTTGTTGCCATTGATGGACTTTGGACTGGAACCATGACTCTAGAGGATATTGGCTCCTATTTTCGAAACAAACAAGAAAATCGCATTACCCTACTGGTGCATCGAGGTTCACCCGCCGCTCCCATATTTTCTCCCATTATTTCAACAGACTCTGAAAAAAACTGGGGGTTATTCAAGATACAGATAGAGGAAAAAGTGCGGGATGCTATTGGGCTGACTATTGCGACAACGGGTGCTGCTTCATTCATCCATTGGATTGTAGACAGCCTCCCAACTGGAGATGCAGCGAAAGCTGGATGTAAAGTAGGAGACCGAATTGAGGCAGTGAATGACCAAAATATAAGCTCTCTGAATCAAGATGAGGTTTTTGCCTTATTTACAAAAAGTCGACTGCAAGGGGAGCCTATCACCATCCTAGTATCTCGGAAAGTAGGTGTGCAGTAGTTTTGTGCGGGTAAACCTTATACATAGGGTCGTACGTCGAGGTAGAGTGAGGGTGATGTTCACATCGAGCCTCTCCTTTCCGTAACGGCTTGGAGAGTAAAATGAAAAATGGGTTGAGGGGCATACTTCTTATGATATCGACTTTTTCTTTGCAAGCCAGTCCATCTGGGTGGACTCCAGAAGCTGGAGCAAAATTGCACGAGGTGATCGAAGCAGGGGCAGGCAAGAAAAATACCGCATTCTTTGATCTTGATAACACAGTGCTCTGCCGAGATATTGGACATGCCACCTTGGCGGTTATGGTGCGAGATGGAATGTTGACACCAGAGCGCATTCGCAAACTGGCATCTCCGCTGCAAATTCAGAGTGGTGGTACAGACGTACGCCCCGAGGATGGGGTTTTTGCCTATTATGAGCAATTGCTGCGTGCCACTTCGCGTTACCCAAATAGCACCACTAGCGATGTGGGTTATGCGTGGCTTGTGCAGCTTCTCCAGGGTCTTTCGGTACAAGAAATCATGGAGGCGACTCGCCGTGCGTACCAAGATGGCATGGGAATTCAAGATCTGAAAAAAAACCAAACCACTTTTTTGCCAGTGGAGCGAGAAAAGTCTGTGCAGGTAGAAGCGCCCTTTTTCTACCCCGAAATGGTAACGTTGATCGCCACTCTATTGGAAAAAGACTATGTGGTGCGCATTGTCTCCGCGAGTAACGTATGGACGGTGCGGTGGCTCATGCTGCACGCCTTAAACCCGTTGCTACGTAAGCAAGGCAAGGGGCTTACGCTTTCGCCGGAGAACATCATCGGAATTGGCACTGTGATGCAGGAGGAAAAGGGTGGATTGAAACAAGATGAGGCCCTTGTGCGAACGGATTCTATGTACGCCAAACTGGAGGGGGCTCGGGTGCTTGCCCAGTTGCGGGTTACCCCCTTGCTGACGTTTCCCATTTCGGCTTATGAGGGAAAAGCCATGCATATTCGTCGAGTTACAGATACACCGCCCTATTTTGTCGCCGGGGATAGTCAGAATGATTATGCCATGTTGGGGTTGGCTACCCACCGTTTGTACATTGCGCGTTTAGATTCGCCCGATATTGTAAAAACCTCCATGGAGATTATCCGCCGCGACAATGCCGCCGCGCCAGGTAGCAGTCCATGGATCATACAGCCGACTCTGACGAAAAAATATGCGGGTTTTGTAGCGGATCCAAAATCCCTTCCGCTTGAAATCAAAGAGAAAGTTGTAGATTCATTGCGAGACATTGGCTACACAGACTTTCATACCCAAGTTAAAAGTATTGAGCCAGGGTAAATTGTCTGTTAGAGAATGCCGTGGCGAGATTTAGACCACTTTATCTATTGAGAAGGAATATATCGATGATGGAACAGGCAGTCAGCAGCGCGGAAATAGGAATGGGTAGAATTCTGGACAGCAAAGTTCCAAAAGGATACCTCCCCTTTTTAGAAGCGAGGGAGTTTGCCAAGGCCTTGAATTTCACCACCCGAAAAGAGTGGAGACAATACGTAAAAGGCGATTTGACTGACAAGCCGCAAAAACCTGCGAGCATTCCAGCTCATCCAGATGGGGTGTACAAGCTACGTGGATGGCAAGGGTGGAAGTTCTGGCTGGGAACTTCTGATATCGGGCTATACCGTCAGTAGATGTATGTAAGGGGGGCTTTGGCCCCCTTTTTTTTGTCTAATTTTTTCCCAGCCTTTTCTTTTTCTACTAGGGGAACTATTCTACTGGGTCACCAGCTGCGCAGGCTCCCCTAGTAGAAAAAATCCGAAGCAAGAGAGTCACCCCTATGGAACCCGTATTACAATATCTCAAAAATTATACCCCAACGCCGTATGCGATTTCCCGGGTGCACCTATTGGTACAGTTGGAAGAGTCTGTGACCCGTGTACATAGTACATTGTCTCTTACCCCGATTCGTCCAGGCGAAGCACTGCAATTTGCCGGTCAAGCATTGGAGTTGGAGTGCATCTCCATTGACGGTATTGAGCTGGCCTCTACGGCGTATACCGTGAGTTCCGAAAGCCTCACCGTACACAACCCCCCTCAGCAAGCTTTTACGTTGGCAACCACAACTAGAATCTATCCCCATCAAAATACCGCCCTGGAAGGCTTGTATATGTCCCAGGGCGCATATATGACCCAGTGTGAATCCGAGGGATTTCGACGGATTACCTATTTCTATGATCGCCCCGATGTGATGACGATATACCGCGTACGCATCGAAGGAGAAGCGAAGCGATATCCATACCTGCTTTCTAATGGAAACTGTGTGGGAAAAGGGCTGCTGTCGGGAGGACGTCACTGGATGGAGTGGGAAGATCCTTTTGCCAAACCCAGTTATCTATTTGCCCTTGTGGCAGGCGATTTTGCGGTGCTGGAAGATCGATTTACCACCTGTGAAGGTCGCGAAGTTAAGCTGAGCATTTATGCTCATCCCCATGATGTGGATCGATGTCGCCACGCCATGTCCGCGCTACAGCGCACCATGAAGTGGGACGAGGATACCTTTGGTCGCATCTGCGACTTGGATGAGTACAAGATCGTAGTGGCTCGGGATTTCAATATGGGAGCTATGGAGAACAAAGGGCTGAATGTGTTCAACCATGCATTGGTAGTGGGAGATCCAACTATCACCACGGATGCTGGGTTGTTGCGCATCGATCATGTGGTGGCCCATGAATATCTCCACAACTGGAGCGGCAATCGGGTTACCTGTCGCGACTGGTTCCAGCTGTGTTTGAAAGAAGGCCTTACAGTATTTCGCGAACATCTCTACGCCCAGCAAACAGGGTCTGCTGCTACGCAACGGTTGTCGGAGATCCAGTTTTTGCAAGAGGTACAATTTGCGGAAGATGCAAGTCCGCTGTCTCACCCCCCAAGACCGGATCGATACAAAGAAATCAATAACTTCTATACGGTTACCGTGTACGAAAAAGGCGGGGAAGTTTTTGGGATGTTACGTCGTCTTCTCGGGGCGGAGGCATTTCGTCGCGGATTGGATGCGTATTTTTCTCGGTATGATGGTATGGCGGTGACCATCGAGGACGTGCTTTCTGTGATGGAATCTACCACGGGCCGAGATTTACAAGCCTTTCTTCCATGGTTTACCTGTGCAGGTACGCCTCAGGTAGAGGTAGTCTCTCAGTATGACGCTGCAAGCCAAACCTATACGTTGACCTTTACTCAACACGTGCATACTGCATACCCGCAAGCTAAAGGGGTGACCTTTCTCATCCCCATTTCCCTGGGTTTACTGGATGCCACCACAGGTGTGCCCTTGGCTTTTTCCCTAGAGCCGGGCGGTGTTTCCTCGATAGAGCACCTCTATGAACTGGAGAGACAATCTCAGTGCCTTGTGATTACAGGCGTTTCTGCGGCACCAACGCCCTGCTTTTTACAAGGTTTTTCCGCTCCTGTGAAGCTAATCTACGAGTACTCCCTGTTCGAGCTGGAGCATCTGTTTGCCTATGCACCGGATTTTTACTGCCGTTGGGAAGCAGGTCAACGGTTGTGGAAACGAGAGTTTGATAGGTGGCTATCTCAACGTGCCGCAGGTGTTTCTCCCCAGTTATCCGAGGGATTGCTGCATGGACTTCGCGTTATTGTGACCTCTGAATTAGATCCTGCTTTTATCGCAGCTTGCCTTGGGGTTCCATCGTTTGGCGTGTTTGCTTTAATGCAGTCCACGGTGGATGTAGAAGGCACCGTAGCTGTACGCCGTGGATTGGAACGTGCGGTGGCAGAGGCCTTGGGGCCGATATTGGAGCAAGTATATGCCGAGCATGAAGTAGATCTTGGCTATACCCAAGAAGGCATAGCCAGTCGGCAGCTCAAAAATCTCTGCCTTGCCTTGTTGATGCGTCTGGCTACACCAGCGTCAGATCGGCTTGCATATAAGCAATTCACCACAGCGCAAAATATGACGGATCGGTTTGCGGCACTTTCTCTTTTTGCGGCTAAATCCCACCCCACGACACAAGTTGTGTTGGACGCGTTTTACCAGCAATACCGTGCCGAAGCAGGTGTCGTAGATATGTGGTTTCAGGCACAAGCTCGTGCGGAGCGTCCTGATGCGCTTGCGGTAGTGAAGAGATTATGTGCCCATCCCGATTTTGATTGGAGCAATCCCAATCGTATTCGTTCTGTGATTTCCACTTTTTGTCAGCGAAATCCCGCTGGGTTTCATGCTGCTGATGGAAGCGGGTACCGGTTCTGTCGAGAAGCCGTGCAACGGCTGGAAGTACAAAACCCTCAAATTGCATCCTCCTTTGTGCGGGCCTTGGTAGACTGGAAACGGTACGATCCAAGCCGGCAGGCACAAATGCGGCAGGAGTTGGAGGTATTGAAGGCTTCTAGCCCCTCTACAGAAGTTTTGGAGCTAGTAACGCAGGCCCTGGCATAGGGGCGAGTGGTTCTTGTGGGTCTAGCATTTTCGCAAGGGTCAACAATTCCACGGTTAGGTACGGAAACAAATCCGGGCAGACAAAAGTAAAAAACCATCTATGCTGGATAAAACTGTTTGAGTGGAGAGAAAAAAAGATTTTTTTTGAAACGGGGTCTCTCAAATGAAAGAATTGGAACTATCTTTCAAGAATGGGGCTTTTTCGTTATTACGCCCCATCCAGACTGTACCCGTGGGTAACTGATCTCGGAGAATTTCCAACATCTTTGGGAGAGGGGTCGTAATCATAAAACGCTTACTGGGATCTCGAGTTTTCATCACCTTTGCGGCAATGCCATGGAGATAGGCAGCAAGATTGCGATGAAGAGGGGCTTCCTCTAAGATACCAAAATATCTGCGTTTGATTGCGTACCTGCTGAAGTGAACGTGTGTCTGGAGTCGAGGGGGAGTGTAGCCGAATTTGGGGGTGATGCAACGTACGTCTGGATATCCCGCGAATTTTATTGCATAAGGGGCGGAAAAATAGAGGTTGACCTTTCCCTCAATCCCCCGTATTTTCTCGCAACTACGGATCGTATCCGTGTGCCACCTTGGCGAAATTGGTAGACGCAGTGGACTCAAAATCCACCGTTCGCAAGGACATCCCGGTTCAAGTCCGGGAGGTGGTACCACAAGCAATTTACCGCCCGCCTGGGCTTCCCCTGTTTTCTCCCCTTCTACTCTGTAATTTTATTCCATCATTGATTTATTTCAAGTGCTCTGTTACAGAGCGTAGCCGTCCATATTTCTTTTGAGAAAGTTTCGATATGAGAGTTCCCCTTTTTTTAGTACTCCTCATGCCTTTTATTACGAATGCGGAAGCCAGTTTTGCACACGAAGCTGCTAAATATGCTCCTGTATTTTCACCCGCATATAAATATGATGATGTATTTTCACCTGCGAACTTTCGATCTATCTTAGAGGGCCTAGGACATGACGAGGACTCCTGCCACACGAAGGCGGGCTGTCAGTGCTTCAAAAAGACGGATACTGCTGCTCTTGAAGTAGATGCTCATTTTGTTAAGATTATACGTAAACCCAATCTGAAACAAAAGATCCTCCTTGTGGGCGAGGGGCGAACGCGACTTGTAAGCTCCTCCCAAAGAGCCCCAAGAGCATGGCCCATTGGTATCGAAATTCCAAAGGACTTCGATACTGTTTACACTACAGATATAGATGAAGAGACAGGACCTGATCTACATGCGGACTTTCTTCATCCTAATTTCGCAAAGGTGTGGCTTCCGCAAACAAACCACAAATTTGATACGATCATCTTAGAGTTTTTGCCATCAGACTTATTTATGTCGAAGCATTTTTACGTTAATATTATGAAGCTGTTAAGTGATGGTGATGCAAAAATCTACTTTGTGTCTGAAAAGCAGCAACACTCAATGATAGAGCAATTGTTGAGTCAAGCGGTCCTTACCAGAGCAAAACCTTTCGATCGTAGGTTGACCTTTACTTTTCAGGAGAAATGGGAGCCAAAAAAAGATGAAAGGGCTCGTAAGCCTTCTGAAATTAGGCGCGTCGAACGGGGACATCAGAGGCTATTGAATGCAGTTAGTGAAATTTCTTTGCCGGGCGAATGTGGTAAGAATCACTTGGATAAAATCCGAGACACTCTGAGTAGAAAGGTCTTATCGGTAGAAGAGCAGATCGATCCTAATGCGCAATATCGCCCTGCGGCTTTATTAGTTGAAGTTGCACCACGCTGAGCCTCTTATTTTCATAAAATCCCGTTTCCATCTTTGGTTCTATTTTTCATGCCCGGCACCTGGCTTTGGCTATGCCTTCTCCTTCTGTCAGCAGTACCTGGTACAATAGGAGGGGTAGACTAGAAGATCCTGGCGGTGGAGGCTATGATGCACGTGATTTGGGGCGTAGTGATGCTGGTATTGGCTGGTTGGGGGATGAGTGGATGCAAAAAGAAGGTCATCTCAGATCCTCGGCTAGCAGATTTTAGCAGCCTAAAATTACCAGCCTTGCCGTCGTCCTTTGGGACGACCCGGTCAGCTGACTTGCCTGATCTTTACTATGACCCTGATCTCTACGCTTTTGTATCAGAGTATATAAAAGACGCTAAAAGTAGAGGCGTGGAGGTTGCCGATCGCACCATTCAAGCCTTGCGTATTATGCGATGGGTGGATCATCTCTCCGTAGGAGAAGGATCTGGTGTTATGGCAGCTTGTAGTCGCTACTATGTGACGGAAACCAAGTATTTTCTTAAGTCTGATCAGATTTTATGGACGATGATTGAGGTGCTGCGGGGTAAAGCCCAAGAGTATACGGATGGAAACCGCTTGCTATTGCGAGAACTCCTGTACCATGAGTTGAGCCATTGCTTTTTAGAGAAAGGGCATTTGCCAGATGGGGTCGAGGGGATTATGAGCCCTGTGTTTACCGAAGGGGATCATCGGGCGCTCAAAACATGGTCGCAGCTGTTAGATGACAATTTTTCGCAAAATTATTTGAATATGATGCCAAATATTGGCATGTAATGGTGTGTGGGAAGGAAAAAGAAATGCTAACAATTTATACAGATGGCGCTTGTAAAGGCAACCCGGGTCCGGGCGGATGGGGCATGGTACTGAAAAGCGTAGATCGTGTGTTGGAGCGGGGAGGCCGAGAAGATGCAACCACCAACAACCGTATGGAACTCTTGGCAGCGATTGAAGCGTTGACTCAGGTGCAGCCTGGGATGCGCACATGCATTTGCAGCGATTCCAAGTATGTGATGCAGGGCATTCAAGAATGGATTATCGGGTGGAAACGAAACGGGTGGCGCAATGCTGCGGGGAAACCTGTGGCCAATCAGGATCTGTGGCAACGCTTGGATGGGCTGGTAACCCGTACCCCGGTTACATGGAAGTACGTGGCAGCTCATACTGGCATTCCTGGTAATGAACGAGCGGATGCGATTGCTTCGGCCTTTGCGCTGGGACAGATGCCGGCTTTATATGATGGGCCATTGTCTGGCTATTCTCGCCAACTCTAGTTGGTGTTCACTCGAATGAAATCCGATGGTAGCATATAGCACAGGTATAAGGGGTAGTCGGATTGTGCCCCCTTCATATAACCTAGAACAGGTGCTGCACGATACCCTGTTGGGCAAGAAAGCCCCCCTGTAAAGGGGTTATTATATACAAAATCTGCGCTTAAGCCCTCATATTTGGACCGATTTCCATAGCCATACATCCCGCCAAAAGACAGCGCCTGGGAAAGGCCAGTTGGTTTTGTATTTTTCGGGGTAGTCTCCTGCCAACAAACGGTAATCGCGTTATCATAGGTAGACCCGTATGCTTGTGATGCAGTATAGCCAGAAGGGCAGCTTTCATTTCCAGTTGCAGGATTTGGATATCCAGAGCCATACATCCCGCCAAAATTTACATATTGAGTGGGAGGATTGGGATCTCCATCTTTATAGCCACAGCTGTTGAATACGTTGTCATGATTAGGTGTGTACAGATCCGTCGTAGCTGTATAACCGAGCGGGCAACCAAACCCACGGCCAGTCAATAGCGGATTTCCGTAATTATATTCACTCTTATTGCCCCAATCAGTTGAATAGACACCTCCAAAGTAGAATGGAATAGCGGCATTTATTGTGTTGATAAACTCTTTGGTGTCGGTAACCACTTTGGTGTCGGTAACCACTTTGGTGTCGGTAACCACTTTGGTGTCGGTAACCACTTTGGTGTCGGTAACCACTTTGGTGTCGGTAACCACTTTGCTGTCGGTAACCATTTTGGTGTCGGTGACGAATATGGTATTCGTAGCAAACTGGGGACTTAGGTTGTTACTGACTTTTAGTTCAGTCTGCACAGAAGGGGTATTTTCAATTGGCATGGTAGGAGTCTGATCTTGTGGGGCGATTGTTTCGTTCAAACTCGATTGTAACTCTGTCGTAGGAGATGGTGGGCTTGCTTTTGCGGCGGAGGAGCTGGAGGAAGAGGCATTTTCTCCTTTTGCGCACGCCATAAATCCAATAAGAGGCAGTACGTTGATCCATAGAAGCAATAGGTCACGCATCGATGATCCTCCCCTCGTATCACACGAATACACTTCACAAAAATTCTTTACATTTTTCTCTATGGGTAACGGCCTGATTTTACCATGGTGGTATAAATTTGTCATACCCAAGTCGAAGGCCGTATGGGCATCTCCCACGATCGAGGGGGATGCCTGACGCGCCCGATCGCTGGGGATGATGAGCTAAAAATCCGGGTTTTTGTTATTTCTTGTTCGCATGAAACCGATCTTGTAGCAACATGTGACTCCAATTTTCTGCGCTGGCAAGCCAATTTTCTTCGCTTCGAATGGGCAACGGAAGTAAAATATCTGGTATTTTCCGTTGCGCCTCCATGAACTCTAACGTTTCCAACTCCATACCATATCGATTGTGGAACAATCGTAGAAGTGCGGTGCGGTGCGGTGTGGTGAGCCACCCCAGGGTTACCCAATCGACCCCTACCTCAAAGTAGCTGGAAAAAGGGCGAAGCAGGGGAGCAAACTCTACTGGCAGTGGGAATGTATAATTATGCAAGGTCCGGATCCAAATTCCTTGTACTTGATGTGCGGGGAGGAGTTGGCTTACTCGTGCCAACTCCTTGGCAATGGGGGGTTCGACATTGGCTATTTCCAAGTACCGTTGGAATCCCGCTTCTGATAATTGTCGCGAGAGGCAAAGATGAAGCCCGACATAGATGTAGGCATCCAATTCAGCACTATCTCCGAGGCAAGAAAAGAGACAAGGCGACTCAAACGTATGAAGACGCGTGAGAATGGCGGCCATTTTGTAGGCAACCTGTTGCTTTACCAAATGAAATTGTCCCCGTTTGAGGTTGTACATTTGGTTCTTGAATGTATCTGAGGACCAGTCGAGTCCATCCAGAGCAAATTTGTGTTCCAATACGTCTCGGAGTTGAGGGGGAGAGGACGAAATAAAGTGGAGCCCTCTTGGGTGGGAGAGAGGGGGATCGCTTTCGACGCCACAGAGGGTCCCCCATCGAAGGGCCTGTAGCAGTTCGGCGGCGCCGGCCACGGTGACCTTATCTGTAGAAGTTTCAAATGCGATTTTTGCCATACCCAGTAAGGTTTCAAATTGGGTCTCCAGATAGGTTTTGTCGATATCGCAAAGGATGTGATGTGTGGGCTGGAGGGGTAAGCTTTCATACTGTCGGGTGTCGACCAATTTCCACAAATTGTAGTGTGCTTGGCTTCCTTTTGATAAAGTAGATAGAAGATGACTCACAATCAGTTCCCCTCCGTATAAGCAGCCGATATTTTTTTTTGTAAGGAACGTTCGAATGAGCGAACAGCACCAATCTACAAGGAAATGCGGGTATTGTCTTACAGAAAGACATTGGACATGGACGGGGGAGCGCCTTCGGGATGGGTCCAAAATCTTTGTAGACGATCTACAACGGCGATGGGCGGGGAAGCGATGCCCCATTTGCGAACGTAGGCGCGTACAGGCCACCATCGAATGTCCCTCTTTTGAGAAGTTTCATGTAACCAAAGCGTTAGCAGAAGCTGGCTACGAGGTCCGCAACCAAACTCCTCCTCTGCAAGCCCATCGCGATGGTGTTGCCTATCCCGTGGTGATCCGACATGCTACCCTAGAACAAGGCAAAGTCGTGTTGGAATCTCCGCTGCCAGAAGCAGAGGACCAGGTTTGTGTGTTGGTGTTTCAATCGGTACGCGTGGTGCCCGCGAAGCAAATGAGTAACTTACGCTTGAAAGAAACCGCAACATCGTCCATGATAGACGCCCCTCCGGTTGTCTAGGAATCAGAAGGTTATGCTCAAGAATTTTCCCAATCAATTGACCTTGTTTCGTATCGGCGTCGTACCTGTTTTATTGGTACTATTCCCCCTTCCTTTTGTAGGGGTGAAAATTTTTTGTGCCATCTTGTTTGCCATCGCAAGCTTTACCGACTGGCTAGACGGATTTATTGCGAGAACTTACCAAGCAGAGAGCCCTTTGGGGGCATTGCTGGATCCCATTGCCGATAAACTACTGATGACCTGTGCCATTGTGCTGCTTACAGCCGCAGATCGAATGTGGCCTTGGATGGCGGGGTTATTTCTATGCCGAGAGATGGCGGTGAGTGGCCTTCGACTCGTCGCTTTGCAGCAAAAGGCACCCTTGGAGGTCAGTCTTCTGGGAAAATGGAAAACCTTGGTGCTTGATATGGGGATTTTTGGTTTGTTGCTCGATCGGCCGGTATGGGGTTTTCCCATGCGAGAAGCCGGGATGTGCCTTTGCTGGATTGCCCTCGTGCTATCGGTCTATTCTGGCTGGCTGTACTTCGTATCTTTTTTCCGATCATTTGATTGGCATCACCCCAAGGTATAATCCGTTTTCTGTACTCCCTTTTGGAGGGCTCTTCCATGAGTATGTCCCTTCGCCTATGGGGGGTTCGCGGCTCTCGCCCTGTACACAAGGGTTCAACCTTGGGGTGTGGAGGACATTCCACCGCATTTGAGTTGCAGCTACCCGGGGAGGATTTTGCCCTCTTTGTAGATGCAGGCTCTGGATTGGCAGCCCGTGGACCGATTGGAGGCAAAAGTCTGCGATCGATCTACTATGTGCTGTTGACTCATACGCACTGGGATCATCTGCTGGGGTTGCCCTTTTTTAGCCCCTTGTATGAAGCGAAGAACGAGGTACATTTATTCTCCTCTACAACGTGCCGAGGGGATTTTCCCTCCCTATTTTGGGCCCTCTTTTCCCCCAGCTATTTTCCCTTACCTGTGGAGGTAAAGGCCAAGCTGCATTTTCATACCCTGGTGTCTGGTGCAGATTTCTTATTGGCAAATAAGGTACGGGTCCAAACCTACCAGTTGAACCACCAGGGTGTAACCTTGGGATATCGGTTTGCCTATGGGGCTGATTGTGTGGGGATTGTGACCGATCATGCGCCGTTGGATCATGGAAATTATTTGGGTGACGGTATGCCTGTGGGGGCGGCCCCCCAATTTGTTGCTGCATTTGAAGTTGGTTTGGTGGCTTTCATGCAGGGGTGTCATACTGTGGCTTTCGATGCTCACTTTACAGAGGAAACCCTCAAGTTGGATTGGGGGCATTCAACTCCGGATCGAGCTCTGCAATTTTGTTTGCAGGCAGGGGTGAAGCGTTTAATTCTTTTTCATCATGCCCCTGAGGATTCAGATGCAGATATTGAACAGAAAGTAGAGCGTTGCCGACAGCAAGCGGGTAAAGCTGAGATTGAGATTGTGGCAGCGCGAGAGGGGGATGTATGGATGCTTCGCTAAAGGTACAATTTTGGGGGACACGCGGGTGGATTTCGACGCCCAGTTTGCAAACCACTGTTTATGGAGGCAATACCACCAGCTTGCAAGTGTTGCATGGAGACCTGCTTGTAGGGGTGGATGCCGGGTTTGGGATTTGTAACTGGGGGGAACAGCTAGCAAAGCGGATCGTCGAAAAGCCGGAACCCTTGGAGATTCACGTGTTTTTGACCCGGTTTCATTGGGATCATATTCAGGGGCTTCCCTTTTTTCACCCGATCTACAGTCCTTCTACGAGATTGCATCTTTATGCGCCGTACCCAAAGGCATATACCCGAGAAAAATTGGAGATACTGTTCACGGCGAACTATTCTCCTTTTTCTGGTCTGGACTCCATGGAGTCCCATATGGAGATTGAGGAAATATCCAAGGAAATATGCATCGGAGATCTTCGGGTACAAGTAGGGGAAAAAAGCGAAGCAAACGGGGTGCCCTATCGATTTTTTGCCCCGGATGGTTCCAGCTTGGTTGTGGCAGCGCAGAGCCCATCTTTACCTGATTTTGCTGCTGGTACAGATCTATTGATTCTCGATGCAGCTTGTACCCAGGCAGAAGAAAAGGCGGGTTATCCAGGGTGGGGTGGAGGCACATATGAAGAGGCGTTGTCTCTTGCGCAGGCATCTCAAGCCAAACGGTTGATTTGTACCCGTCATGGGCCCTATCGCACAGACAAAGCTTTGTTTACTGCTTCGCTTCAAGCAGGATTTGTGCCTGCGAAAGAGGGGGAAATTTACTCAGTGACGTTATCCACAGTATTGGTTTGAATTATGCTCCGTCATACCCATACGGCCGAGGCTGCCTGGAGATGACCGGCTAAAAACGGGATTTTTAAAAAAAACTCCGTAACATCTCCTTCGAATGTATCGTACAAAACCTTTTCCCAATTTTGATACGCTGGAATATACCCCAGGTGATGGACACAGTTCTATCATTGGCCCTATTTCATGCGCGTAACTGATGTAGGGCGTGTTCAAAAAATGTCATACAGTGAAAACAGCTCTACAAGATCCCTTGTTGTACAAAGTGCTTTTCAAACACTTGGGCATAGTTTGGATCTGGGTACAGAAGCTTTGCTGTATGTACGATAATACCCGCCATATCTCGCATGGTGCTGTTGGGCCCCACGCCAAAATGGGATTCTAGCACCAGACGGTTGATGTCATCTGGGCTATAGCCCTTCTCTTGTAATTCCACAAAAGACTGCACCAATGGAGTGGACCACAATTCGTCGGAGATTCCGCCTTGTACGGGACTGTGGGCATAGTAAGTATGAGTGGGATCATATCGAATGTCTGTTTTGTCTACCCGACGTCCAGGCCAGCAGCCAGGTGCATCCCAGTTGAACATTTGAAAGCGTTCGAAGTCTCGCCCTTTCTCTGTAGAGAGGCTGTATACAACAGCCCAATAATCCCCAAACCCTTCTCCCATCGCACCTGTGTCGCCACCTTCCCAGTGAGGATTCATGCTGTGCTGCAATGCATGCCCGTATTCATGCAAGATGACATCGGCATCTTCATTGTCAGGTACACAACCATGTCCAAATGCCACGCGGTTGCTGCTCGGGATGTAGTGGGAGTTATCAGCGCCATCAACTCCATTGCTATCTACTTCGATGGGGCCGCCTTGAATGGCTTTGTCACCAGTGAATCCTAGGGATTGGATGTAGCGTTGGTTTTGGTCGATATGGAAATAGGTCATGACATCTTGAAATCCGTTGTTGTCACGTTGGTAGCTCCAATGCCCATCTATGCTCATGGAGGGAGATTCATTGGGTGGCTCAAAGTCCACCAATTGGATCCAAGGGCCTTTGAGGCTGTAGAGGGTGCCATCAAAGGAAATGTCATGGAGGGTACGTTCTACGTAGGCCATAAGAAACGCTTCTTTTGGAGAATCATTGCGTAAGGTTGTATCGTGCAAGGCAGTTCTGGGATCGGGATCAAACACCAAAGCGCCTCCCTCTGCTGGTGTTGTTGTCGTTGGTTCACCCAGGTCCATGTGACGAATATGATATTCTGAGAAGGCTTGGGTTCGGTCAAAAATGGGGCCTCCATACATATTGATCTGGGGGACGAGATCTCGTTTGGGTTGGCGTGTAAGGCGGGTTTCCTCTCGTTTTAGAATTTGATGGGTATACATGTCGATCCAGTAGCACCAATATCCAAATGGCGCTGCGACGCCAAGGGTAATCTTGTAGGCTTTGTGTAGCGTGCCATTGACGGGCACATAGGCAACTTCACTTTTGGGTTCGTCGAGAAGAGCACCATGTACTTTTAGGTCTTTCCATACAAGGTCATAGGCTTGTTGCAGCGTGAGAGAGGCTGTTTTCCCTTCGAGTCTGATAATGGGCAACGCTTCGGGTAGAGAGGCGAAAATGCGGTAGACAGTGCCATTGGGCCGTACGGATACAATCAGAGCGCTATTGGCAAGAGGTGTTGCGGGTGTACCTGCAATGTAGGTGAATCGGTAGTGATCGCCCAAGAGGCTCGATTGCTTGAGTTCCAATCGAATGTTCGATAGATCCGGTGTGAGAGACAGTTCCGCTTGGTGATCATGTAGGTAGGTTTGGAGGGTTTGTTGGGCGCTGGCTGCAGGGGCTGCCTGTGGGGGGTCATACTGGATGAGTACCTTTGCCTCTAGGTCGCCTCGCGAAATACTGAAGAGGCAACTGAGTAAAAAGACGGGTAAAGTCCTTCGACGCATCTGGATGAGCATGCTTTGCTCTCCTTTGGTGGGAAATGGATTTAGAGTAGTATAGCTAAAATTTTTTATGGTGACGTTGGGGATATAAAAAAATGAGCTCCGCTGGAAAAACCCACCGTATAAGAGGCAAATTGGAAAAAGAATGCTGCTTCTTCGGGTAATGTTATTATACCCGTCATCCCCAGCGCCTGAAGGGCGCGTCGGGGATCCCCTACGATCGAGGGAGATGCCCATACGGCCGAGACGGCCTGGGCATGACGAATATTGTGGAACAGTTGAAAAATCAGTGTTCTTTTCCAGACTGCCTATTAATCATTCCTACTCCATCAAAGGTCTTTTATGGGTTTTCACATGTTGCTGCTAAGTGGATTCGGATTACTTGGCGTTTGGATGCGCTATGGAATTGGTCTCTACTGTCAGACCTTTGCTTGGGAGGGGTTTCCCTACCCCACTTTTTTGATCAATATGATGGGCGCGTTTTTGATTGGCGTGGTTTATGTATGGGGCGCTGAATACGCCAGGCTGAACCCTGTTTTGTCCCTATCCTTGATGAGCGGATTCTTGGGTGGGTTCACCACTTTCTCCGCTTTCAGTTTAGAGGCGGTGTTGTTGTTGGAAAAGGGTCTTTGGAAGAGCGCTTGTTTGTACGTCGCGACATCCGCTATTCTGGGTGTAGGCGGAGCATGGGGCGGGATGGGGATTACGAGATGGTACTTGATGCAAGGGTAGCCTGCTTGCGTAGTTGCTCTTGAATGGCCCAGGCGACGTGTTCTCGGACTAGCTCGGAAGGGTGGTTTTCCCGGCTGCGTAATGTGGACAGAGCCTCGGCGTCATAAGGGGCATTTCCCAGGCCGATGGCCATGTTGCGCAACCAGCAGGCGTATCCGATTCGTCGAATGGCCGAGCCTCGTGTATTGAGTTCGAAGGTCGCTTCTTCCCACAAAAAAAGTTCGATCAAGGTGGCAGCATCAAGGTGGTGTCGAGCATGAAAATGCTCCTCCCCTGTCGTCGTGGCAAAGCGATTCCAAGGGCATCGCGCTTGACATTCGTCACAGCCATAGACCCGGTTACCGATGAGGGGGCGTAGCTCCAAGGGAATGCTTCCACGCAGTTCGATGGTGAGGTAGGAGATGCACCGTGTGGCATTCAATACGTAGGGCGCTACCAAGGCTTGCGTGGGACAGGCGATGAGACAAGCCGTACAGGAGCCGCATTTGTTTTCTGGCATCTCCGTATCAACAGGAAGTGGCAGACTCGTATATACGGTGCCGAGAAAAAAGTAGGAACCCGCCTCTCGATTGAGAACCAACGTGTTTTTTCCCCGCCAGCCCAAGCCGGCTTTGGCTGCCAAGGCACCTTCCATAACAGGAGCGCTATCGCTGAAAACGCGATGGGGGTGTTCCCCTACGGCTTCGCTGATCCGCTGTGTGAGTTTTGCCAGGCGTTTTCGAATCAGGGTATGGTAATCTCCGCCTACTGCATATCGTGCGATGTAGGCTTTCTTTTTATCCCGGCGAGTTGCAGGGATATTCGGAGTGGGCGGGAGATAGTTCATGCGAACCATCAGTACGCGCAAGGTGCCCGGTACCAACGTCTCTGGATGCATGCGTTGGTCTAAAGATCGCGTCAGAAATGCCATCTCCCCATGGTAGCCCAGCTCAATCCACTGCTTCAGCTGGGTGGCCTCGAGGCTCACATCTGTATCGGTAATGCGTAGGTCTTGGAATCCGTATTCCCGGGACCATGTTTTGATGTCGTGTGCCAGGGCGGCCCAATCTCGTTCTGGGGGCATATAGATCTCAGTTCTGGGTGAAGCTGTGGGTAGTACGAAAAAATAGGTATTTTGTCAAACGCAATCCCAAGAGGCTTTTTATGCAATTTTGGCTTATGAAATCAGAGCCTTCTGTTTTTTCTATCGAGGACCTACAGCGCTTACCACAGCAGCGCTCTTGCTGGGAGGGGGTGAGAAATTTTCAGGCAAGAAATTACCTGCGTACGATGCAGGTAGGAGATCGAGGTTTTTTTTACCACTCGAGTTGCACGCCACCAGGGATTGTAGGGGTCATGGAAATTGTGAAATCTGCCTACCCCGATGACACAGCCTGGACGCAGGATTCGGCCTATTATGACGCTCGGGCCACAGCGGAAAACCCCATATGGGTACAAGTGGACGTGCAGCTTGTAACAGCCTGGAAGTCGATTGTTTCTTTGGAGGAGCTTAAATCATATAGGACAGAATTAGGGGAATTTTCTCTTTTACAGCGAGGCAATCGGCTATCCATTATACCCGTCACGCCAGCGCAGTGGGCGCTCATAGAGGGGATTAGTGCTTCCAGAATGGCTTTTTGAGGCTGTGGGGAACTTTTCGAATCTGGCGCTTAATCAGCTTTTCCGCATCGTTCAGGGTGAGATCGGTGAATTGGTCCCCAGTTGGGTTATTGCAAGCCAATTGGTCGTTGATCCAGTAGAAGACAAACCCACAGGTAAACAAAAACTTATCATCCACAACATAGGGAATTTCTTTAACTTTTAGATACTGACTCAACTGTTCCACAAATGATCCTCCATACGAAACGTAGTAGTATAGAACGTGGCTAGTAGATTTGCAACTGCAACCTCCTCCCTGCGGTTTAGCGGAGTTTTTTTCCAGCTGATCTAGTGCTATGGGACAGATTCAACACTAGTAGAGTAATCCACAGCTCCAGTGGATTACTCCCCCGCCGTCCGTCGCAGATAGCTTGTATCCCATCGGTTCTCTGAATTGTGTAAAAAGTAATCAAATCCATTAAATCCTCTAACTAGCATACCATAACCAATTTATTTCTAAATTCAATGTAAAAAGCACCGCCCCAAGAGAGTGAGAATAAGGATGTTTGATTTTATCTGGGGATGTGGTACGTTCTTTCCTCGCAAATATGCGCTCGAGTGGTGGAAACGGTAGACACACAAGACTTAAAATCTTGCGGGGGCAACCCCGTACCAGTTCAATTCTGGTCTCGAGCACCAATCGCATGCCTCAGAGGTTTTTCCTCCCCATGACAGCAATATTGATCGATGGAAAAGCCATCGCATTGGGCATTCAAGAACCGATCCAGCACAAAATTGCTAGCTATCGAGCCAAGGGGTTTCGCGCTCCTTTTCTTGCTGTACTTCTCGTAGGTGACAATCCAGCGAGTGAGCTCTATGTCTCCGTAAAACAACGCGCGTGCCAAGCAGTTGGCATTGAATCCAAAATTGAACGCTTGCCGGCTTCTGCCAGTCAATCTGACTTACATACCGCTATCCATCATTTGAATAAAGATACTGGCGTCGACGGTATTTTGTTGCAGCTTCCATTGCCCGCCTCTTTGGATGCAATGGCTGCGGTGATGGAAATCGACCCTACGAAAGATGCCGATGGCTTAACTCCAGCCCAGCAAGGTCGCTTAAACTGGAATATTCCCGGCATCTATCCCTGTACAGCTCTCGCCATCCTCAAGATCTTGGATTCCTTGAATGTTCCCTTGTCAGGTAAAGTTGCAGCAGTAGTGGGCCAGAGTGTGATTGTCGGCGCGCCTACCTCTACCTTGCTTACCCAACAAGGGGTTACGGTCATTCATTTACATGAACAAAGTGTGACGCCGCATCTTTTGACGAGACAAGCAGACATCCTGATTTCTGCTACTGGCGTCGTCCACTTGATACGCAAGGACTGGGTAAAACCCGGTGCCATTGTGATTGATGTAGGGATTCAAAAGGTGGGAGATCGTACGGTCGGGGATGTAGACTTTGAGGAAGTCCAAACCCAAGCTGGCTATATTACACCCGTTCCAGGTGGAGTCGGTCCTATTACGGTTGCGGTTCTTCTACAAAACTGCCTGGAAATCTACATACAAACGCTCAAGATTTTCTGATTCTTGTCGATCCCTATGAAAACTGTTTTATGGGGGGAGAGTATGCGTATTTCTTTTTTTCGGCGTCGAGTGCAGATCGCCTGTATTTCTGCATCGACCTTGATTTTAGCCCATTGTAGTAAGAGCAGCAGCTCAGATCCGGCCGCCGCAGCGGCTGCTTCAACAAAAACAACCACAACTACGACTACGACCAGTACCACGGGGGATGCCAGCAGCATTACCAGCGTGAATGCCTTGGCTTTGGCCTACCCAAGTTCATTGTCTGTTAGTATATTTCCTCAAACCACGAATGCTTCTCTTGCGCTGGGAGAGATGACTGATACTACGACACTACCACCTCTAGAAGATGGGCCAAAAATTGAAAGCTTTAAAAAGAAAGAAGCAGCTGCAGACGCAATTCTAAAAGGAGATGCAGATTCTTGCTTGCCACAAATTTTTCAACAGCATCTAATGGATCAAGCCGTTACGTGTTATCAATTTGACCAAGACATGATGTACGGTACACAGCAAGGCACCCAATATGCAGGTACCAAAAATGGATTAGACTCCACAGGAGAATCTTGTTTGGTTTCGTTTGCTCGCTCCCAAATTTCTACAGTAAATGCCATTGTGGATCAAGGTTTAGGATTTGTACAAGCCATGATGTGTCAGGCAAAGAAGAGCGGTAGTGCCAAATTACCGGATGTGGGCGAAAGCTTGGACCTCTCGACAGAAATTGGAACTGCTATGGGCAGTTATGCTTCGACAGTGACCAAAGCTTCTATCTCTCGGCTAAAAGACCAAAATGGGCAACCAGTGTACCGAAGCGATGTAGTGCTTGCAATGAAAATGAATCAAGGTGGAGCTGATAAAACATTGACGACGGAAATGCATCTCGTGCACTCTCCCGCTTCTGAAGCGAATAATGATACCTATACAGGAAAATTATGGGTAAAACGAGCTGGAGCCGCTGCAGCGCAGCAAGGGGGTCAACAGGATCAAAATCCTGTGGATAACTATTTGAGCGTATCTTACTCTAAAGTAAAGGAGGCAGATGCATCGTACCGATTGGTAACAGAGTTGCGTCGGGCCCAATTGGCCTCCGCATTTTCTGATCTGGCTTTTGTCAATGGAGTATTAGATTTGAATGCAGGAGCATCTCTCAGCGTACCGAGTTCAGATCCTGCTTACGGTAGCTATATCAATCCTACAACCAACCAGCCGATTCAAAATACCAACAATGCTATTGCTGGCATCATGTACGTGGCATTTAATGTGAACCCAGCAGATAATACCGGAACGGTATCCTACTGGCAAAACCCAGGTGGTTCTTACCAAGAGAACGCACGGGGTATGGTTTTTAATTTAAGCACAGATCCAGATACCGGACTCTTGAAAGGATGTGGATTGTCAGGTGCCACAGGGAATTCAACGCTAGCCTCTCTTAGTATTCGACAATTTACCCGGGAAGGCAAAACATTGGGACGCACCTTGCTGCCAAACGGGTTTTATCATCCTTTCTTTAACAACGAGAACGTCCAAACTGGATGCACAGCCGCAGGGCCGCTGACAGACAGTACGGGAGCGTATTATTCCCAAACCTGTACAATAGGTGGTAGGAGCCAAGAGGCTAAATGGTACAAACCTGACTTCTCTAACGTATCTAGCAATACAGCGCTACAAACAGCTGCAGATAATTGGGTTACCCATCAGCATGGCGACTATGTAACCAAGCAATGTGTGGTGCAAGGTAGTGATGGGCTATACGGCATTGATACTGCCTTGATTACTCCCACTGCTGGCTACGAGTTGGTAAAGGGAGATACCTCTGTATCTGCTCCTGATCTATCTGAAATGGTAGATGTAGATGTTGTAGATCCGTAGGATTTAGCTCCAATAGGCCATTTGGTGGCCTATTTGGAATACCTTCTCCTACAAGTCCATACACGTTTTGAATGCACTGAGCACTTTATAGGCTTCTGTGCATATATCTTCTACTCCAGGAAATCCCAGACCAGTGAGGGCAGTTTGGATCTGATCTTTATCGCATCTATCTGGATGGAGGATGAGAGACACATATCGAAAGCGGCGACTGAACGAGTTGGCTTCATTCGGTGTGCTAACTTTCTTTTCCAGTTCGACAAAATACGTTTCACAGCTGGTTTTATTTTGGATCTGTGCAGCTTCTGACGCTTTTTGATAAAAAGTTTTAGGGGTAGAGGAAGGCGTGTGGGTTGCATCTGGTCTTGAATCAGAGTATCCATGGCAACTGCAGCTTGGGACATGACCGGATGCTGTGCAAGTAGAAGTCGCAATTTTTACATGGTTCGGGTAAGAAGGGCCACTGGTACAAAATGGATGTGTAGAGGCTGGACAGGTGAGCGTGCTTTTTTCCCCAACTCGACTGGGTGACCAAAATCCAAGGTAGTCCCAGGTGTTGCATGATTTTGGCTCGCAACGAGAAGGCGTCGTTTCTCTCCATGTTCCATCTGGTTGGCAATCAGCCCTAAATCCATTACGGTCATATCCTACATTGCAAAAGAGGAAAGCCGTATTTCCTGCGTATGACCACACTCCGTTAAGTGTAGTTAGCGTTTTTGCACAGGTGAAAGATGAGGGCTCTGCAGGTTTTCTCTCACAGATGGGAATTTCTTTCTCCCATTTTCCTTTATTGCTACATCGAATATAGGTAGCAGCACTATATACGGAACCGGCAAGTCGATAGTCGCTATCGCAATACAAAAATGCAAGAGAACCCGCTTCAAAACGGCCCGACCATTCTCCATGGGGATCTAAAAGCGGTGTACAAGTTCTGACTGTACACCGGGGGATGAATGCGTCCCATTTCCCTTGTTTGCACGTGATCGCATCCTGCATTTTTCCCGAAAATCCACTGATTTCATATCCATCTTGGCAGGTTAACTGTCCAATTTTGCTACCATGTTCACTGGAATAGGTCCAGGTTCCAGCCGTGGAGTAAAGAGGAAGGCATTCATCGTCATCTAAGGAGGATGAAGTGCTGGGAAAACAGGTGGAAGGCGCAGGAGACCAGCTTCCATCTGAACAATTGCTGCTCGCCCTTTTACTCTCTTGACCAAATAACCCATGGGTAGCCCATCCTGTCTCACAGGTCAATTCTGCTGTTAATTTGGTAAAAACCCATTTTCCATGTGGATCTGCGGAGATTCTCGGGCAATCGGTATTTTCACACTTTGGTGGCTCTGGATCCCAATGGCCATCTTTACAGGCAATGGAAGTTTCGGTTCTTTTTCCTTTGTCTGTATGAAAAGCATATCCCCAGTTGCATGTCAATGTAGCGGAGTTTGTATAGCTACTGTAATAAGAATAACTATTTTCATCTTTCAATAACGCTTCATCGCATTTCTTTGCTTCACATTTCCTCACATGATAGTTGGTCCAAAGTCCGTTTGTACAGCCATCCTTCTCATAGGTTTCTGTGGTTGATCCCTCAATGAAATATCCGTCGTTACAGGTAAAAATCGCAGTTTTCCATTTGTCCTCTGTGGTCCATTTTCCATTTGTATACTCATAGTTGTCTTTTGGGTAACAATGACGATGATCCGATGATGGAAGGGAAGAATCCAAACTCTTCTGCTTGCTGGACGGACATCCATATAGCAACAGAATGAAGCTGTATGCATACCATTTTTTCATAAGGTGACCCTCTCCCTCTACTGGCTGTAGATATTTTTCCTATTATACATGAAGCATGAGAAGGGGAGCGTGGAGTGGGGTTACGATCAGTGTGCCTCTGGGATAGAGTAGGCCTGGGAATGGGTGAGTTCTTGAATGCGAATGCCGGGTTGTTTTCTTGTGAGTACATCACCCGCCTTTTCTACCTTTTCACAGCCGCCTCCCTTTTTGCGCGCCTGGATTTGATACACCTTATGTCGATAGGAGACATAACTACCGATGAGGCCTTTGCAAGCTTGCGCCAGTGGAAGGAGTGCGATCTTCGAATTCTTTTTTAGCGTAGAAAGTTTATCTGCCATGGAGGGAATGGGGGCACCCTCTTTGAAAAAATGTACCACATCGCTATCGAGTACTTGCAAGCTTCCAATGGAAGTAGCATGGCTTTTTCGATGTACATCAAACGTATCCCAATTGGGGAATTCATGCTTCTCACAAGCGGCATCTAAATGATAGTACACCACAGAGTTAGTAATGTAGTGATTTCGGTAGAGTTTACAAAGAGAGGTCAACGACAGTTTTGGCGGTTCGGTTTCTCTAGGTAAGGCTTCGATGACCTTCGAATCACGATCCACTCTATCAATCTTCGTCTGTTGACGGCTTAGTTCATAGGATTCACTGTCAGAAAGTAAGATGCGCTTACAACCTCTTACTCGGAACACATCCTTGTAGTAGGAAATGTAGTGCCCCTCGTAGGTACGACAAATTTTTTTCTTCTCTTCCGGTGTCAGCAGCGGACGGGGTGTATCGACATACCAGGGTTGTGGGGTCTGTTCCTCTTTGCTGGTAGCATCGTGTGCGGTCTCTTCTTTTTTTGTGGAACTTGATTTATTAGATGGGCTGGTTGGTTTGGCAAACGCTATGGCGTGAAGCCAGACACTTACAATGATGAGCCCTTTCGTTTGAATCCCCATGCGTGGTACCTGCTGTAGTAACTTTGGTTTCTTGTCTACCTATGATAAGAGCATACGCCATATGACAAGTTTCTTCGAGGATCGAGTAGAGGCGGAAAAAGGGGATGGGAGATGGGCTGGCAAAATCTGCAGCAATTTATTACGGAACTACGCAAGCGCAACCAAGTACAGGTCATTGATACGCCGGTGGATGCCCATCTCGAGGTTGCAGAAATCCACCGCAGGGTGATCGAAGTCGGGGGGCCAGCTCTTCTGTTTACCCGCGTGAAGGGAAAATCCTTTCCGGTAATTACCAACCTGTTTGGAACCAAAGAGCGGGTAGATCTAGCCTTTGGTTCCACCAACCCAATTGAACCGGTGGTCCAATTGGCGGAGCAACTTTTCCCGCCCCAATGGCGCACGCTGTGGCAGCATCGCAGCACCATTGCCCGGGGGCTTCGCAGTGGTATGCGCACCCCTGGTTATGCGCCGGTTTTGCAATGCCAGATCCCAGGGGCTGATCTGACGCAACTCCCAGCACTTACTTCATGGCGTGAAGACGGTGGGCCTTTTTTGACCTTACCCCTGGTACATACCCACTCTGTAGCTGGCAAGCCAAGTAACCTCGGCATGTATCGTGTGCAGATTTTTGAACCAGGCGAAGCGGGTATGCATTTTCAAATTGGAAAAGGCGGCGGATTTCACCTGCACCAAGCAGAGCTGCAAAATACGCCGCTGCCGGTAAATATCTATCTCGGCGGCCCTCCTACGCTGCTCCTTTCTGCTATCTGTCCCCTGCCAGAGAACGTGCCAGAGTTGCTCATGGCCTCCTTCCTGCATGGTGGCAAACTAGGCGTGAAAAAGGCCGGCGATCATCCCATTCCTGTGATGGCCGAGGCGGAGTTTTGTCTCACAGGATATGTGCCGCCTCACGTGCGCCGCCCAGAGGGACCTTTTGGCGATCACTATGGGTACTATTCTCTCCAACATGATTTTCCCGTATTTCGGCCTTCTGCAATTTACCATCGTCCAAATGCTATTTTCCCCGCTACCGTAGTAGGCAAACCGTGCCAAGAGGACTTTTATATCGGGGAATACCTCCAGTCTCTCCTTTCTCCCCTCTTCCCCTTAGCCATGCCAGCTGTGCGAGACCTTTGGAGCTATGGAGAATGTGGGTTTCATGCACTATCCGCTGCTGTGTTACAAGAGCGCTATCATCGAGAGGCGTTGTCTGCCGCGTTTCGTATTTTGGGAGAAGGGCAACTGGCTCTTACGAAGGTGCTCTTTTGTCTAGATGTTCCCATTCCCTTGCGGGATTTTCCTGCTGTATTAACCCACATTCTCGAACGAGTGGAGTGGCACACAGATCTCTATGTAATTGGACACACCGCCCTTGATACGTTGGATTATAGCGGGCCAGCCCTTAACAAAGGGAGCAAAGCGATTTTACTGGGACTGGGTGCCCCCAAACGTACCTTGCCTCGGGTATTTTCTGGGATGCTTCCACCGGAAATTACCTATGCTCACGTATTTTCTCCCGGTTGTTTGGTGATCCAAGGCGCTTCTTATGCAGAAAACCCACGTTGGTTGGAGGCGCTTTCCCAGTTGGAAAGCCTGCGTCCCTGGTCTTTGATCGTAGTAGTCGATTCTGTCGCGGCTGCAACAAAATCCGCTACTGCATTCTTGTGGACTACCTTTACCCGGCTGGATCCCATGCAAGATCTCTATGCATATAAAATGGCACGAGTGGGGCATCGAGTGGCCTATGAACCGCCGATTCTTATCGATGCTAGGACCAAACCTTCGTATCCAGGGGAACTCTTTTGTGACCCAGATACAGAAAAGCTGGTCACAGACAAGTGGCATCAGTATGGGTTCTAACTGTGAAATCGGTTTTACTGGGGCACCTTTTTTACTGGGGAACCAGCTGCGCAGTTTCCCCAGACCCCTCCTTGCAAGAGCTGAAAGAGAAACGAGAGGTTTGGAAAAAAATCCGAGTATAAGACACGGCCGGCGCTCAGACAGTATCTTCCCACCTCTCAAAATCGCAGATCATACTATCGCCATGGACACTTATTTTGTGGCTGCGATTTATGACCCGTTGGGCCCCTTCTGTCTGGCTGTCCGTGTCTTATACTCGGATTTTTTTCCAAACCTCTCGTTTCTCTTCTTCGCAGGGAAGGCATGGGGTAGGAAGAAAAATTGGTGACAAAATCAAGGGCAGCAGATCGGGGGGGCCCAGCGGGTCACAAATCGCAGCCGATAGTAAAGTTCTAAGTCCCTCGGCTCTTGCCAGGAGGGGTCTGGGGAAACTGCGCAGCTGGTTCCCCAGT
>CANIBL010000024.1 GCA_947466225.1 Deltaproteobacteria bacterium | reverse complement strand
TAAGAGAACCAATGGAGTAGAAGAGGCGCCACAATGCACCGCAAGGCAATAGCCTTCCACTGGGAGCTTCATATGAGAAAGTAAATTTGCAATACCAAAGCAATTGCAATCCACAACACCGATCTTGAGTCCGGTAGATCGAATCAAACTGACATGTTGCTCCACCACCGTTTTTTTGGCCCCAACCAGCACCACAGGGATTTGATGGTCTCGATGCAATTCTGGTTGAATAAAATAATCAAAATAGAGATCATCTAAATCATGCTGAAAATATTGCTCTGCATCAAATAAAATGGTGTCCGCCAAATTGGCAATTTGTTGTTCCGGGAGCAGAATGCGCTTCATAATCAAGGCATTTCCCCCGAGAGAAACCACCGCCCGATGAAAATATTTCCGAAGTGATAGGGATTGTACATAGGGTTGCAATACATCTTGAATGGCATCAAAATCTTGGATCACGCCATTTTTACTTGCATAGTCTGGGGTTTCGATATGGTGAATTGTTTCAAATGCCGTAGCACTTTGAAGGGATTTTTTGAGCAATTTGATACTGCTAGCACCGATATCGAATGCGATCGAAGGAAGTGGAACCTGCATAGAATGCCCCCTGTAGGAACAGATATCCTATCCCTATTTTCTCTTAGGAGAAGGGGGCATACAATCTAGGAAGGTGGGTAACTTTTACCAGTATCGGCAACAGGCTATTTGAAAAGAGATTCTAGATCAGAAAGTACCGTTGTTGCTTCAGATGCGGCACCATTTTCTCTGGTAGCAGGACAGAAATACTCACAAAAATTGGCTTTGTCTTTATCTCGAACCCATTCGGCTTGAGGTTCTCGGCAAGCGTGAAAATGCGACTCTTCATAAAATGAGCAATTGAAACAAACTTTTACATCCCATCTGCAATGAGGGCACTCACTATTTCTTTCCATGGAAGTATGAGTAGAGATTTTTTTACATTGATGACAGGTAACCGTTTTCAAAATGACCTCGAAAAGAGAAATTGCATACCCGGTTTTACTGCAATACTATTAAGCGATTAGATAAAAAATCCCTCCAGCGGAGATATGTATGCGGCACAATAGCATTTTGGACACAATTGGCAAGACCCCCCTGATTCGTCTCCAACGGGTTACAGCCTCACTATCTTGTAATGTATACGCAAAATGTGAATTTATGAATCCAGGCGGATCAGTGAAAGATCGAATCGCCTTACATATGGTAGAACGAGCAGAAAAAGAAGGCCGGATTCGGCCTGGAGATACCCTCATTGAAGCGACCTCTGGGAATACGGGCATTGGTCTCGCCCTTGTGGGGGCAGTAAAAGGCTATAATGTCATCATCACCATGCCTGAGAAGATGAGTCGAGAAAAGCAGGTGGTACTCGAAGCATTGGGGGCCAAAATCATTCGTACCCCAACAGAAGCAGCCTCTGACTCTCCAGAAAGTCATATCAGCGTAGCGCGACGCTTAGAAAAGGAACTGCCCCATGCACATATCTTGGATCAATATAGCAACCCAGCCAACCCAGATGTCCATGCAAATTTTACTGCAGAAGAAATTCTAGCAGAATTGGATGGGCGAGTGGATATGGTGGTGATCACAGCGGGCACAGGAGGCACACTGACTGGTGTCGCACGCAAGCTAAAACAGATGGCTCCAACCTGCCAAGTGATTGGCGTAGACCCCATCGGTTCTATCCTCGCAGGCCCCGGTCCTATCACACCGTATAAAGTAGAAGGCATTGGATATGATTTTATCCCAAAAGTCCTGGATCGAAGCCTCGTAGATCGCTGGGTAAAAACGTCAGACTACCATTCCTTTCGCCTTGCACGACGCTTAATTCGGGAAGAGGGCCTTCTGTGCGGGGGATCTTCCGGTTCTGCCATGTGGGCCGCACTCAAAGAAGCGGTTCATCTGCAACCCGGACAAAATTGCGTGGTGATTTTGGCAGATGGAGTTCGCAACTACATGACAAAATTTGTAGATGATCGCTGGATGGCAGAGAATCGATTTTTACAAGGAGAACCGATTGAGGGTACCGTACAAACATTGTTGGATCAACTACGGCCTCAACCTTTGCATACGATTTTAGATGAGGCGCCTTTAGTTGAAGCCATCACGATGATGCAAAAATATGGGTTTTCTCAGATTCCCGCTGTCAATGGAGATGGCGAATTGGTGGGCATGATCCATGAACAAGATCTATATAATAAACTATGCTTACATCCGACTCTGAAAGGCGTGGAAGAAAATGTGCGCACGTACATGGGTTTGCGACCCACGACAGTGGATTTGCAAACCCCTCTTCAATCCTTGCAAGAGCTCATTTCCCATAGTGCGAGTGTAGTAATCATCGATTCAAATCAAAAGCCTCTTCGGATTTTAACAAAGATTGATTTGATTGAATGGGCGCGGGTTCGATAATGATATGTTTTTTGGAAACTGCGCAGCTGGTCCCAAAAAACACCATAATTAAAGGAAACAACATGGATCTTTCGTCCTTTGAGTCCTCTCTGGAATTAGCCGAAGCATTTCGCAATCCCGAAGAGGGGGCAGCCTTACTGCACAATATCACCCTCTTTTCCCAGCTCCATACGGAAGAGCTACAACGACTGTATAAAAAAGGCTCTTTTATTAAATCGAGCGAGAAGAGCAACCTCGTAATTGAAGGGGACCTTACCAGAGGATTATATATTTTGCTGAAAGGAACTGTGTCGATTTACAAAAATGACCCTTTGCGAAATACCATGTTGCGCCTCACCCATCTGGAAAGCGGCGCTGCATTTGGTGAGTTGAGTCTCTTTGACCCCGCCCCCCGTAGTGCAACAGTTGTAGCTGAAACGCCTTGTTATCTGTTTTTTCTTTCTGATCGTGCCTTCGCCCATTTCCTATCAGAAGAAGGCGAAGGGTTACAGGTACGCTTCTACAAAAAATGTGCAGAAGAAATGGTCGAGAGATTTCGTAATCAAAATCAGGATTATCTCACTTCCCAACTTCTTTTGTGGCAGAAAGCCCTGCAGCAACCATCTGAGAGTCCGACTCAATCAAATAAGAGCGCAGAACTGCCAATCGGCTAAAATTCTTCAAATCGGGGCGTTCGACCCCCATCTGTCGATCCACCGCGTCCGATTTGGCAAATACCACATCTTCCCCCTTTTTTTGAATCAACTTTTGTAGCGTCCTGGTTGCATACTGAATGCGTGCTTTTACCAAATGTAAATCCCATTTACTAACCCAATGGAACAATTCTTTTTCAATTACCTCTGGATGATCAGTGCAGTACAGAAGGGCATAGTACACTCTTCGACTGGGGATCATTTTCTCAAATCCTGCAGCAGTTGGCGTGTTAGGTGTCTTGTAGAAAAAGCTAAAACTGTGATCGATGAGAATCACTTGCCCGTCATCTTGTAGAAGATAATTGTCAACATTTCGATCCGCATTGCTGATAATCCAATCCAATAACCGGATGTTACCATCTTCCAATGCACGGCCGCGATGTTTAGCCCAGCGTGAACTGGTTTTGGGATTATGGGAATGGTTCATAAATCGAGCTTGTGTGGCAGGTTCCACAAAATACTGCAAAGATCCTACCCCATCTGCAAGATGCACTTCTTTGGTAATCGGTACGTAATTCAAATTCAACAACCAGTCAATTCGATACGCTGCCACTTCATGTCGATACCGAGCCACTTTATCCCCGAGCCACTGGATCAATCCGCGATAGGGATCCCCAGGTTTTACCACCGGTTTGTACACGCCTTTAATCCCAAATGGATACTTTACCAACTTAGTAACCGTGACTCCCCCGCCCAATGTGCCAATACTTTGCACTTGTGTATCTGCACATGCGGTATCGGTAATCCATTTTTCTACGATAGATGCTTGTTTCATGAAACCCATACTGCGCAAACGCCAGAAAGCTTTCAGATATAAACCATCAATCAAAAGTTGCAACGTTTTGCTATCATAAGACTGAATTTGTTGAATCAACTTGAATTGTTCTTCGCTTACTTCAGGAATTTTTAGAGCATGAAATCCCTGTGCTTTCCATTCTTCTCGAGCCCACTCTTTTTCTTTATGCCCATATGGAAGTTGTATTTTTTGCAAAACACGAGGATCTTCTCTCACAATACGTTGAAATTCCGTTCGAATTTTTTGGGCTATTTCGTCAACTCCTAAAAGGAAATCATCGCGTTCAATAGAGAAAGTCTCTCCTTCGATAATTCCTTTCAATTTTTTTGACAGCAGAGCAATACCAAAAATACCATCTGCATGATGCAAATAATTTTTTTCATATGCAGAAAAATGAGCCTGTATGGCATCACTTTGGTAGATAGTTCGGATTACCTGATTGAAATCGCGTCGGGTCTTGATAGTAGGATGTAACTCTCTATTTTGGATAAGCTCTTCCGACATTCTCCGATGGAACTCTGCCTTAAGTATGGCCATTTTTCTCCGCAACTCTTCTACGATTGGCTGCAGAGTATCATAATCATAATCCGTTTTTTTATCTGCCTGTTTTGTAAGCCTCGCCTCAAAGTAGGCCATAATCTCTTCTTTAGCCGGTTTACATATAGGCTTAAATTCCACACTTTGGCAAATATGTCGATATAGCATCAAACTTTTATCGCGGACATTCGTCACCGCTTTTCCATGATATACCGTAAACACTTCTTGATTTTGCTCATAGAGACGCAAGTACGCATCCATCTGTTTTTCAAGCTCTTGCATGCTAGACTCAATTGGCTCAGCATATCCGACTTGGATGAAACCTAAGCAGAGAAACAAGCAGAAAAGTGAGCGGTGCATATTCTCCTCCTTCTACATTCATTTGATTGATTGATTGATTGATTTTATTCGAATATAGAAGAAGAGCTTGATGGGTTTCAACGGGATTATACGGGAAAAAGGAAAATAAGAATCTAATTATGCATGGTACTGCATACGAGTATGGAGTTGATTTTGTAAGAATTGCAACAAAGAATCTCGCAAAGAAATTCGTTTGGTAGAAGAAAAAACCAACTTTGCATGTTCGAAGTGCAACTGAATTTCTACTTCAACTGACCCAGGGTGCACATCAAAACACGAGGATAGATGCGAAAAAAATTCCAATGAGGGAATGTCTTGGCTTTGCCAAATAATGGAGAGTTTTCGCACATGCTTTTCTCGAAAAGCTTCCAAAGGAAGTACTTCATCTAGCAAGAATCGATACCCGCTGCCTTCCATACCAGGTGATACGGACCCTTCACAAAGCACAGGCGTCCGCAGAGGCGGCATAGTTTCGGGTTTGACTTTGTCCCCAAAAAGGATGGCTTCTACAGAACTTTGCCCATCTTCAATGCGAATGAATGCCATAAGGGTGCCTTTTTTGGTACGCTTATAGGTGACAGACTCTAAGAAAGCCACCATGCGTATACTCTTCCGCTGGAAGGGTTTTCCATCGACAGGAACTAAGTTGGGAAGATCCACAATTTTTACATTGGAAAAGGCCCGTTGATCTTCTGAAAAAGCTTGAAAAGGATGAGCTGTAAGATAGACCCCCAACAATCGCTTTTCTTCTAAGAGGTGGGAAAATTGCCACTTTTTGCCTTCTATGCGATGTTCAGCCCACAGAAGGGGGCGTGTCGTAGGGGCTGCCGTGAGCGAGGAGAGAGCGAAGAGATTTCGTTGGCCGGATCGTTTGGATTCATGATGTTGGAAACTAAATTGCATCCATGCTTCTGCATGGTCCATGAGAAATTGTCGGCTATATCCAAAAGCATCAAAGGTACCTACGGAAGCGAGAAGCTGCAGGGTTTTCTTTCCGATTTTGCTTAACTCCACCCGGTGTGCAAAATCGGCTAAATCTTCAAAAGGCCCACCAACAAGTCTTGCCTCTACCATGGGCCGAACCGCAGCTTCTCCAATTCCTTTGATCGCAGCGAGGCCAAAACGAATCTGATTTTTCCCCGGAACCGAAAACAGCACTTCCGAGTTTTGCGCACAAGGAGGCAAAATTTCGATTTTCTGCCGTTTGGCATCCTCGATATACCGAATCACTTTATCGGTATTATCCAAATCGCAGGTCATACTGGCAGCAAAGAATGGCTCAGGGAAATAGGTTTTAAGATAGGCCGTTTGATAACTCACCAATCCATACGCAGCCGAGTGACTTTTGTTGAACCCGTAGTTGGCAAATTCTGCCATAAGGTCAAAAATTTCTTCTGCAACTTTGCTGTCAATTTCATTGACAGCTGCCCCCTCTAAGAACCGGTCTTTTTGTTGAGCCATTTCTTCTGGGATCTTTTTCCCCATCGCACGACGCAAGAGATCTGCTTCTCCCAAACTATAGTTGGCAAGAACAGCGGCAATCTTCTGTACCTGCTCTTGGTACAAAATCATCCCATAGGTATCACGTAAAATTGGCTCGAGAAGAGGATGAGAGTAGGTAATGGCTTGACGCCCGTGTTTGCGCTCTACAAAGTCATCTACCATACCCGACCCCAAAGGACCTGGTCGAAAGAGCGCAACCAATGCGATGATATCTTCAAAAGTAGAAGGTTTGAGCTTGATAATCAGCTGAGTGATACCGCCCCCTTCACACTGGAAAATGCCACACGTATGACCAGCGGAGATTAGCTGAAATACCGCTTCGCTTTGCAACGGAATGGTGCGAATGTCAAAGTCAGGTGCTGGCCCTTGTCGCACCAACTGCACGGCTTTGTGAATTACGGTAAGGGTTTTAAGGCCCAAAAAATCGAACTTCACCAATCCCACTTTTTCTGTTGGTTTCATCTCATATTGGGTGATGAAAGATTTTCCATCGGTGGTGTAGATGGGCAAATAATCGGTCATATCGGTGGCAGAGATTACAATACCTGCCGCATGAACGGAGGTATGACTCACAAGCCCTTCTAGCTGCAAGGCCGATTCCATGCACGTTTGCAGCTCCTCATCTTTATTCATGGCCTCTTGCAGACGGGGTTCCATCTCCAAGGCCTTCTCCAAAGTGAGACCTAGATCGGGAGGAAACAACTTGGTAAATACATCGACACGGGAGTAGGCCAGGTTCATGGCACGACCCACGCTTTTTACTGCAGCTTTGGCCTGCATTTTTCCGAAGGTGGTGATCTGCGCCAGGCGATTGGCTCCATATTTTTGCAGGCAGTATGCAATGACTTCATCACGACGCCACTGGCAAAAATCGATGTCGAAATCGGGCATGGAAACCCGTTCTGGATTTAAAAACCGTTCAAAGATCAAGGTGTAGGGAATCGGATCGATATCGGTAATTTGCAACGCGTAGGCAACCAAAGAGCCAGCACCAGAACCTCGGCCAGGCCCAACGGGAATGTCTTGTTTCTTGGCCCATCCGATAAAATCTTGCACGATGAGAAAGTAATCACAAAATCCCATCTCGATAATAACCCGAAGTTCAAAGTCCAATCGATCTCGATACTCTTGGTACTTAGTCTCGGTAAATGTCCCCTCTGGATAGAGTTTTACCAGGAGGTCCAATCGTGCCTCAAGCCCCTCCTTGGCTAAGCGACGCAGGGCATCTACTGGAATTTCTCCCGTGCCCAAGTCAATTTTGGGTAGAAAGTATTGTCCCATGGGAATTTGCAAGCCTGTACAAGCCCTTGCAATCACGTTGCTGTTGGATAGGGCCAGCGGCCATTTAGAAAAGGCGTGCGTCATTTCTGTCGGCGAAAGAAAATGGAACCGACTCTGACGCAAGCGTTTCCGAATGTCCTTCAGGGTCAGCTTATTCTTAATCGCTACCGCAAGGGCATGGATTTCTTTGTGTTCTGGATCCAGGTAATGAGCATCTGCAGTAGCAACATAGGGGAGATCATAGTGGATCGCGGCTTCGACCAAGCGCTCGAGCAAGGCTTTTTGTCCCGGAAGCTGATTATCGATTAGCTCCACATACACACTATCCGGATCAAAATGGGTGCGTAGATCGGCAGCAAATGCAGTGAGTGCAGGTACCAGCGGAGATTCAGTTGGAAAGAGGGGCACATCAGGGGATACTCTTTGGGCCAATTGCTTTACAAGGAACCCGAAGAGACCCATTTGGCAGGCAGAAAGCACCACCAATCCGGCAGTATGGGCATACAACTGCGACAAATCCAACACCGGTACTTCTTGAAGATTCGGCCCCAAATACCCAAGGGATGCCACCTTGAGTAAATTACGATACCCCGTCAGATCTTTGGCCAATAGGACCAAATGAAATGTCTTGGGAAGTTCCAGATCCAAGGCTGCTGCCAAAGCTACCAAATATTCCGGGGCTCGATGGTAGATTTCGATACCCAAAATGGGATGGAGGCCTTGATATTTCGCCTCTTGATAAAACTCAATGGCCCCGTGCATGTTGCCATGGTCCGTGAGGGCTACGTGGGTATGCCCGCGTTCTTTTGCCCGACGGATCAGATCCTTAATCTTGATGGTTCCATCAAAAAGAGAATATTCGGAATGCACATGAAGATGGGTAAAGGGGGCCAACTCTGCTATTGTCATGGTTTACCAAACCCCTTTTTCTCGCCAAATTTCACCATGTAAATCTTCCAACAAAAGATCTTGCTCGTCTTGTCCCAACATATGATTGTGCTGCAAGGGGACTTTGCCCGATGGCGTATCGAGTACATAGGTTGGAATGGCAAGACCGCTTAGTTTGCCTCGTAATCCTTTCATCACCGCAAGCCCAGTTTGGACAGAAGGCCGCAAGTGAGCTGTACCAGCAACCAAGTGAGGGTGAAATAAGTAGTACGGGCGCACACGAAACCGCACCAAGGAGCGACAAAGGTCATGCATTTTTTCTACCGTATCATTGACCCCTCGCAAAAAGACGGATTGATTGCCCACAGGAATGCCATGATTCACCAAGCGCTCGAGGGCCTCTCCTGCTTCCGGCGTCAATTCCAAGGCACTGTTAAAGTGGGTGTTCACCCAGACCGGATGGTAGCGTTGGATCATCTCCACCAGCTCATTGGTGATGCGATACGGCAGTGCTACGGGAGTACGCGTGTGAATGCGGATGATTTCCACATGAGGGATGGCGCGCAAACGTTGCAGCAGCTCCTCGACAGCTGCATCCGATGCAATGAGAGGATCACCTCCTGTAATGAGCACATCTCGAATCGAGGGTTGAGAGGCAATGTAGGCGATGCCTCGATCGATGATTTGACGATTATAATGAAGTCCCGTTTCCTCATCGCGACGCTTTCGATAGCAATATCGACAATACACAGGGCATAGCATTGCAACACAGAAGGCCACGCGATCCGGATACACATGCACCACCTCACGTACGGGAGAGTGGTCTACTTCGGAAAGTGGATCATAGATGCCAAGGGCATCAAATGCTTCTTCTTTGCGAGGGATGACTTGGAGTCGCAGCGCTTCTTGTAAAGCAGGATCTGTCTGCGCAATGAGCGCGGCATAGTAGGGGGTAACCCCAGTACGAAATAACGCTTGGCTTTCGGTGAGCCCTTGTTGCTCAGTGGGGGAAAGCGCCAAGTAACCTTGCAAATCATCCAAGGTTTGGCATTGATGCCGCATCTGCCAACGCCAGTTGGTAAATTTTTCTACGGATACGCCGAGTTGAGCGGCGGCTCGATGGGTGAGAGGGGGTGTATATTCCATCTTCTTTTTTTCTTTTTTATGAGGTTTTTTTGCAGAACCAGCTGCGTAGTTTCCGCACCTCCTTGCCATAAGCTTGGAGAGAGTCCCAGTATAAAACACGGGCAGCCAGACAGAAGGGGTTCAGCGGGTCACAAATCGGAGCCATAAAACTGGGTGTTCATGACGAAAGCCTAATCTGCGATTTTTAGAGGTTGGGAAGATTCTGTCTGAGCGCCGGCCGCGTCTTCTATTCGGATGTTTCTCCATGCTCTCGTTTCTCTCCCAGCTTATGGCAAGGAGGTGCGGAAACTACGCAGCTGGTTCCGCAAAAAAACATCCCAGCCAACCAAAACAAGCCCCTACCATAGGGGAATTTCCGCGGAAAGTGAAGGCAAAGCTGCTGTACGCCGTTCTTTCTTTCTCGAGGGAAAATGGATATGCTTCGAAAGGCACCCCAACATAATCCCATACTCCCGATAAGGAGATCCCCGACGGCCCTCGGCCTGGGGATGACGGAGACTTCATCCCATGACTCAATGGACCTTTGATAGCATATCAGCTTTGTATCATCGCGACCTCCTCAGTCTGATGTTTGAAGCAGCTCATGTGCACCAGAAATACTTCAACCCAGGAGAAATTCAGGTAAATCATCTTGTTTCCGTGAAAACAGGGGGGTGCCCGGAGGACTGTCACTACTGCCCCCAATCAGCGCGATACAATACGGGCCTCAAAAAGCATGCTTTGATGTCTCGCGAAGAAGTGCGCGATCGCGCTGTACAAGCCAAAGCCATGGGGGCCTCGCGAGTGTGTTTGGGGGCGGCCTGGCGCGAAGTTAAAGATAACGAACAGTTTGATCGCGTCATTGAGATGGTACGAGATATCAAATCATTGGGTATGGAAACCTGTTGCACCTTGGGCCTCCTAACAGAATCCCAAGCCCAGCGCCTCAAAGAAGCCGGCTTACATGCCTACAATCACAACCTTGATACATCCCCCTCTCATTACAGCAAAATTATCTCTACGCGACAGTTTGAGGATCGCGTACGCACCCTTTCTCATGTGAAAAAGGCTAACTTACAGGTCTGTTGCGGCGGAATTTTAGGCCTAGGGGAAACAGAGGAAGACCGGATTCGATTCCTGTTGGCTCTCAGCCAGCTAGAGGCCCCGCCAGAGTCGATCCCTATCAATACACTGTACGCCGTAGAAGGAACGCCGCTGGCAGATCAAGAGCCCATCTCCATTTGGGAGCTGCTGCGCATGATTGCCACCACTCGCCTCGTTTTTCCTACTGCGATGATTCGCATGTCTGCTGGTCGAGAAAAGCGCACGCTGGAAGAACAAACCCTCTGCTTTCTGGCGGGGGCGAACTCGATCTTCATCGGCGAAAAACTTCTCACGATTGGAAATCCCCTCCCTGAAGAGGACCATCGCATGTTTGCCCATTTGGGACTGACCTCCAAAGCGCCTTTTGCCTCCTGTGGTTCCCATGCTGCCACACCTCACTGAGAGATGGCGCGTACAACTGGAGGACCGTCGAAAAACAGGTACCTTGCGTCGACTCCCCCTCACAGCCCATCGAGGCATCGATTTCGCCTCCAACGATTATCTTGGGTTGGCGCGTGACCCCTTGCCGGAGTGGCTTTTCCAGACGCCTTCGTATTCTGGTACAACCGGGAGTCGATTGCTTACTGGCAACTGCGAGACAACGGAAGCACTCGAGGCGCAGTGGGCTACCTATTTAGAGGGAGAATGCGCCCTACTTTTTGCCTCTGGGTATGCCCTTAATAGCGGGATTTTCTCAGCCTTATGCCAGCGAGACGATATCCTTTTGGTGGATGAAGCAGCTCATGCTTCATTAAAAGCCGGTTGTCGTTTGAGTCGTGCTTCACTCTACTACTTTCGCCACAACGACTTGGAATATCTAGAAAAAAAATTGCTGCGGTTGCACAAGCATCGCAAGCCCCATCAAGCCATTTTACTTGTGGTAGAGAGCTTGTACTCCATGGATGGAGATATGGCCCCCTTGGAAAAAATGGTGAAATTGGCAGAGCTCTATGATGCACATATGGTGGTAGATGAGGCTCATGCACTGGGCACTCTCGGTACTGGGCGCGGTCTCAGCGTAGACGAGGGCGTTGCAGCTCGATGCTTGGCTCGCATCTACCCTCTGGGTAAAGCACTAGGCTGTCAAGGTGCGGTGGTAGTGGGGTCAACTCTTTTGCGTGAGATGGTGGTGAACTTCTGCCCCTCTTTTATCTACACCACAGGGATGAGCCCTATATTACAGCAGGTCATTGCATACCGACTACACCAGCTACAAACTGAGGGACATCGCATCGTACAGCTGCATTCGAATATGCTACATGCCCAAGTGACAACCCCCATTGTGAGCTTTTTCCCTCCGATGGGCCTCTCGGTTCAAGCATGGACGCAGCAGGTACAACAACAGGGCTTTTGGGTGGTACCTATTGTGAGTCCAACAGTACAACAGGGGACAGAACGCATTCGAGTCTGTTTGCATGCTGATCATACACACGAACAGATAAATGCGCTGTGGAAACTCTTACAGCGAAAACCCAGCTCAACTTTGACAGATTTTGTTTGAAAATAAGCCGCATAGAAGATTTGAGCAAAGAAGCTTCTGGACTCCTCAGCCATCCGACGTGGCACCATCAAAGGTGTGGATGACTTTTCTACAGTTTGGAAAATTGTGCATCTGTCTTTGAAAAGACTCTCCCATCTCGCGTAATCATGGAGTAGAGGTAGCTGCTGAAGAAAAATGATCCTCCACCAGGCGCAATGCAGCTTCGGATCTGACGGTAGGAGTGGGATCGACCAGGGGCAAGATATACTCTGCGATGAACGCTAATCTGTGGCGTTCTTCTTCGGTTGCAGCCTCTTTAATTCTCTCCCCCAATGCAGTCTCATAGGGTGTAAAAAACCGAGCCCGATACATCCTAGCTACCTGGAAAATAAGTATTTCACCATCCGTTTCTTGGTAAAAAATGTCATCCTCATCCATCAAGGACAGTCCAGTGATACCAACAGAAAACAAATCTACCTCCGGTGTATTCGAATCATTGGATATTTTTTCAGGCGCCATGTATTTAACTGTACCTTGATTCTTTTTTTGCTTGATTTCTGAGGTTGGACAACCTCTATCATGGTCTGTGATGGAAATTTCTACAATTTTTCCTTCTGAGGTAACTTTTGATATCAATATATTCTCTGGCTTTATATCATGATGAATGATCCCGCATTTTTCCGAATGCAGTGCATCTAGCCCAAGTATTACTTGACAAAGAACACGAATAATTTCTTGCAGAGAAAGCTGCTTCCCTTCCCTCTTTATTCTAGCTTTATAGCGACTCAAATCCCCATGGCGGGCATATGGTAACCCAATGAAAGGAGGGCTAGGGGGGCCGCTTTCATCTTCCAATACAAAAATATGTGTTGGGATGTTCACATACACTCTTCCCAGAAGATCGCTGTAATGTAAATTACGCAATTTCATAATAATTAGTTTCGTGTTTTCATTAACAGAAGCCCCGCTAGATAGACTCGATTTCACAGCAAGGCTAACGGTAGATTCATCAGTAGATTCATCTGATGCAGTGAACTCCCACTGGCGGACCTCACCATAGGAGCCTTTCCCTAAGGATTCAAGCACCCGAAAACCCAGACAAGAGTCAGGATCGTCTGTGCAAATGTTGCCCTCAGTACCAGCTGCATTACGCTGTATGCGTACTGCCCTTAGACTCAGAGGCAAACTGGAAGGGCCATTTTCTCCAACGACGCTTTTTGTTGTGCCTCGCCGGGAAGGAGTCAACGTTTGTAATACTTGCAGCACCGAATTTCTGGGAGGTGGGGGGGGGGTTACCGGGAAATCTTGAGCGAACCCAGCATAACCATAAAAAAGTAAAAATGACAGATATAGCGCTTTTCTCATCAGGGTCTTTCTCCGGAATAAACACGGCCATTTTGGTGTCCTGAATTAGGCACCCTTTAATAGACCATCAACAAACGCTACCCTATCGGAAACGTCAACTAACAATTGATAATACTTCGATTTTATTGCTTTTTATTACATGTTTCAGCAGCCTACAGGCAATGCTTATAAGGTCTTTGGCAGACTCGGATCTTTCATTTTATTGGAGTTAAAATTCCACAGACAAACTCAAAGCCGTGCGACGATCCTCCTTCGGCGAGGAGGTGACAGAAACATCCGTGCCGTACGTAGCCAGTTCAACTACCGTAGATGCCACTCGCACGCTGCATCCTGAGGTTAAAAATCCTCCGTTATATCCAAGTCGAAGAGAAAAAGCATTTCGCAGCATGGGATTGCCCCACAAGAATTCCATCCCCGCATGCACCTGCTTTTGCGCATCGATACCTGACAACCCATAGTAGTGGGTACCGTCGGTAAAGTAGAGGTGTTGCAAATCAAAAGCAAAACGCAAGGATGTGCTATGGGTCAGACGCGGAGTAATAGAAACCCCAACTCGCAGGTCGGTTGGGTCTAGCAAGGCAGGAGACTCGGGATTCACCACAGATCCAGCCATTTTTGTCCCACAGACTTGCTGACGCTTTTCTGCATAGGGATTGTAGTACTCCGCCCGACAACCGAGGGGCGCATTCAGCATCGCCATGCCAATGGTGGGAAGCCAAAAATCAGCGAGCGTCCACATCCAACCTAGATCTACCGCAACCCCAGTTCCTATATTTCCATCCTGCTGAATGCGACTCTCCAGCTTTTTGTGATCCCCCAGCATTTCAGTGTCTACTATATCGGAATAGTCAGACCGAGAAAAAACCCGGGTTTGAATCCCTGCATTGAACCGATTGGTAAGAGATTGATAGGCATATCCAAACTGGGCTCCCACATCTTGCAGGGAAGAAACTTCACTTTTTTTCGTGGAGTCGCCTGGAATTTTTACGGATAATCGATTGTGAAAGTACAAGCCAGCTTCCATGGGGATTCCACGAGAAGGTTCAAAAAAGACCACGGGATTAAAACCTGCAAATGCGAGCAGCGATTGATCCGATCCCTTATTCTGATCTGCTGCTTGGCTTACTTTTGAGGCAGTCCCAGAAGCAGATGAAGTATAAATTGCATTTGCAAATGCCAGCCCGGCTTGATTTCCTCCCACAACCAAATTTGGAATGGTAATAAGATGATAGCGATGAATATCGCGATTTTTCCGAATTTTTGCGATACCAGCTGGATTGGTCCATACGCTATTGGCATCATTGGCGACCGCGGTAAAAGCCCCCCCCATTCCTAAAGGACGCACCGATTCCGTATTATTCGGAAAAGGGTCTGCAAGACAGTGTGCCGCAACAAACATACCAAAAAACACAGTCCAAATTCGGGTTTCCATGGTGAATCCCCTTTCGATGAAGGCCATCGGAAGAGTATGCAAAATTTTCCATAGGCAATTTTTTCCAATTGAATTCCACCCTCATTCCGTCGAATCAGTACAAGAGGAATGTTGTATGAAGACAAAGAAATCTTTCGTAAAAAAATGGATGCAAAACTTTGGTGGAATTTCCCTTGCATGCCTACTTTTTGTATTCAGCTGCTGGCACGTACTATTTCAGCATTATCCCCACTTTGGACGCAAGCAAGATGTGATTTCCACCATCGAGACCAAAATTTTAGACCTAAAATTTAAAATTCGAGGCGTACAGAAACCCAAATCCAATATCGGTATTTTGGCAATTGATGAGAAAACGGTACAAAGTTTTGGTCGTTGGCCCTTTTCTCGTCGCTACTATGGAAAAGCCTTACAAAATTTACAAAAATACGGGGTTCGATTGATTGGATTTGATGCGGTGTTTGCAGAAACAGAAAAAGCCAACATTCAAGATCTGCATCCCCAGCTAGAAAAGCTCCATTCTCCTCATGCCAAAGAAAGAAAACAAGCGTGGGAAGATATCCACAAATTTGAAAAAACAGCCCCAGGAGATCTACTCTTGATAAAAGGCCTTCATGATTTCCACCATGTAGTCTTGGGATATTTCTATTTTGAGCATGAAGAAGAAATAAAAAATGGGGGACGAAGCCTGCATCCATTTTCGGGCCTAGAGGACATGAAATCGTCGGAAATTTCTGCCGTGATTCTCCCTAAAAATCAAACTCTGGCGGAATTTCCTGCCTTTTTGCAAGCCAAAGGCCTGGTAACCAACACCCCAGATATCACCCAGCCTGATATGCAATATGGATTCTTTACCAATGCCCCTGATGCTGATGCCATCGTCCGATGGATCACCCAAGTCAAAATTATCAACAACAAAGTGATGCCTTCCCTTTCCCTCAAAATGGCTGCAGAGATGTTGGATGCAGAAATTTTGGTCACCTTTGATCGTTTTGGGGTAGAAGCACTTGAATTGGTGAGGAGGCAAGATGAATCCAAAAGCCTCAAAATCCCCCTTGACCCATTTGGAGAAGGGCGCGTACTTGCCAACCACCATGGTCCTTCTATGACATTTCGCCACTACAGTTTAGCCGATGCCTACCATGAGACTTTTACCACAAAGGAAAAAAAGGCCTTGCAAGGCAGTACTCTCTTGGTCGGAATGACAGCAATTGGCATCAACGACCAACGCCCCAACCCCTTCGACTCTACATTAGATGGAGTAGAAAATCATGCCTCTGCACTGGATAATATTCTTAACGAAACCTTCATGCAACGTCCTAAATCCATCTATAGCTTAGAACTTCTCATTATCCTCTTGATTGGTCTCTTGTTTCCACCCATCATCTTCTTTACGCGAGCGTTGGTATCAGGTCTTTTGATGCTCTTGTTTCTCATTGGATATGGGTATTTTGATTGGTATTTTGTTTTCCAAAAAGGTATTTGGGCCTATATGGGAATGCCCATTTTTGAGATCATCTCCCTATTCACTGGGATTACCCTATACAAGTACACCACAGAAGAGCGAGAGAAGAAAAAGATACGAGGGGCATTTTCGCACTACCTAAGCCCAGAAGTTATCCAACAGGTACTCGAACAACCCGATATGCTACAATTAGGGGGGGAGAAAAAAGAACTCACCATCTTTTTCTCCGACGTGCGGGGGTTCACCACAATTTCAGAGGCGCTTTCTCCAGAACAATTGTGTGAATTTATGAATGACTACTTTACCGCGATGACAAAAATTGTGCTCAAAAGTGGAGGCGTTCTCGATAAATACATTGGAGATTCCATGATGGCATTTTGGGGGGCCCCTTTGCCCATTCCCAATCAAGCTGATGTTGCAGCCGATGCGGCAATTGAAATGCTGTCGGCTTTGGAGAAGCTGCAACAAGTCTTTTCAGCAAAAGGATTTCCCCCTTGTGAGATAGGAATTGGGTTAAATACTGGATCCATGTCGGTGGGAAATATGGGGTCCGAAGAACGATTTTGCTATACGGTTATGGGAGACGCGGTAAACCTCGGTTCTAGACTCGAAAATTTGACAAAAGAATATGGGGTGCAAATCATCGCCAGCGAGTTTACCGTACAAAAATTGGAAAAACCTCACCATTTGGTACGAGAATTGGATGACATTCGCGTAAAAGGAAAAAATAAACCGGTAAAAATCCACCAACTGCTTCGACCTGATATGTTACCCAATCGTTCTGATATTTTAGAGTTGATCGATATCTTTTCCGAAGGACGCATATTATATCGAGAGCAAAAGTGGTCAGAAGCACGAAATAAATTCCATCAATGCCTCACGATTTTTCCAGAAGATGGGCCGAGTTTGATGTATCTAGAACGAATTGAAAAATATTCTGCACTCGAAGTTATAGAGGGATGGGATGGCGTTTTCACTTTCACGAATAAATAGCATCATATCTGTCGGGTTTTTTCTTATACTAGGTCTCTCCTGTAAGAAAAACCCTTCTTCCACAACAGGATCCGCATTTTATTTGGATCAATCAAACTCTGCTATTAAAAGCCGGCTGCAAACCTGTTTGGCGAAAGGGCCCAATTACGTCTTTCAACATGAAATTTGCTATGATCCTGCCGTGGTAGAAAAGAAAAAAACGGATTGTGCAAAAGACAATACCCAAGCCTGGGATAATGCCACCATGGCATGCGTAAACAAACTGGCCCTAGATCGAGAAAATTGTTTAACTCAAGGAACAGGGTATTTTTGGGGCAACGACGAATGTTATGCTCCAACTGAAGAAAAACCTACCCAATGTGATGCAGATCTACAATGGGATGGCCTCACCTGTGTAGAGGCAAAAAAAATACGAAACTACTATCGCTTTTGTATCAGTCACGCCCTATCAATTGAGGCAAAAAACACGGTAAAAGCTATTGAAAAAGCGATAGGACAATCTACTTGCCAAACCTCTTTTACGGCATTATCTACAACACAAAAACTGGATCTCTCCAACCAAAATTTGGTCAATATTGTCCCGCTGATAGGACTCACCTCTCTTACCGACCTCAATCTCTCCCACAATCAAATATCGGATCCATCCGCCATCACCTATCTGACCACATTGCAATCACTTGATGTATCCAATAATGAACTGCAAAGCACACAATTTATCCGCATTCTTACCCAGCTACAAACGTTGCATATCCAAAACAATCCAGCAAAAGATTATCAATATCTCTTTGGCCTTCCTGCTTTGACATCTATCGATATATCAGCCCAAAATTTCCCCAAAACACTCTGCATGCCGGGGATTCTTTCCCCGGCATTTCAAGCGCTTTGCGCAATAGGTCCGTAGTGCGACAAGGAGGTTCGGAACCTGCGCAGCTGGTTCCGATGAAAAAAGACCCTACGTGTAAGCAAAAACCAAAACATCCTCTTTCACATCAAGAGAAGCAATCCCCCCTTTTGTGAGTTTGCCAAAGAGCAATTCCTCCGCAAGAGGTTTTTTGACCCAATCCTGAATGGTCCGATGCATCGGGCGTGCACCATAGGCTGGATCATAGCCTTTTTTACCGAGCCACTTTCTAGCTTCATCGCTAATAACAAGTGATACCCGTTTTTTCTCCAACTGCACCCGAAGTTCATCCAGAAATTTATCTACAATTTGAAGCAACGTAACTTCAGCCAATGCACCAAACGTAACAATCCGATCCAATCGGTTGCGAAATTCAGGGGAAAAGGCTTGTGTCAATGCCGCCTTATCTTTTCCTGTTTCCATTTGGCTACGGGTAAACCCAATAGATTCTCGCGCCAGCTCAGCCGCACCTACGTTGGTGGTCATGATGAGAATGATATTTTGGAAATCAGTCTTTCTTCCACTGGAGTCTGTTAAGGTTCCATGATCCATAATTTGAAGTAAAATATTATGCACATCTGGGTGCGCTTTTTCTATCTCATCCAACAACAGCACCGCGTGAGGTTGCTTGTGGACTTGATCGGTAAGCAACCCCCCTTCTTCATACCCAACATATCCTGGAGGCGCTCCAATCAATCGAGATACCGCATGACGCTCCATATATTCACTCATATCCAAGCGAATATATGAGATCCCCAAGGTCTGAGCCAAGATTTTTGCCAGCTCGGTTTTCCCCACCCCGGTCGGCCCCGCAAACAAGAAAGATCCGATAGGTCGGTCCTGCCGAGCCAAGCCAGATCGAGACAACTTGATCACAGACTCCAACGATTCTACCGCCGAATCCTGCCCAAATACGGCCGCTCGCATTTTATTTCCCAAGTCTTGCAGACTACTTTTACCTGCAGCTGACAATCGTTGAACCGGAATTCTTGCCATTTTCGCAATGGTTTCTTTAATATCTTGCAAGCCGATATTTGGGATCTTTCCTGTAGAGGATTTTTTCTTCAATGAAAAACGCGCCCCTACTTCATCGATTACATCAATGGCTTTATCGGGTAAATGCTGATCTTTCAAGTGAAGCATCGACAGTTCAACAGCGCCTTTCAAAGCCTCTACTGAATATTGCACATGATGATAGTCTTCGTAGTACTTCTTGAGTCCTTTCAATATTGCGACTGCATCTTCTTGATTGGGCTCCTCCACAGGAATGCGTTGAAACCGACGAGATAGTGCATGGTCGTTCTCAATATACTGCCGATACTCTTTGTATGTAGTCGACCCAATGCATCGAATCTCCCCTGATGCCAGAAAAGGCTTCAAAATATTGGAAGCATCCATCGCACCACCGCTCACAGCACCAGCTCCAATAATGGTATGAATCTCATCAATAAATAAAATAGAATGGGGTATTTCTTTTAGTTCCTGAATCAACCCCTTCAAGCGCTGTTCAAAATCCCCTCGGAATTTGGTGCCCGCCAATAGCGCACCCAAATCAAGAGCGTAGACTTTAGCCCCTCGTAGCACTTCTGGTACTTCTTTTTGGATAATTTTCGACGCCAATCCTTCGGCAATCGCCGTTTTTCCTACTCCAGATTCCCCTACAAATAGCGGATTATTCTTCTTCCTTCGGCACAAGACTTGTACGGTACGCTCAAGTTCTTCTACACGACCAATAATGGGATCTATTTTACCCAATGCAGCTTTTTCGCACAAATCTACGGTATACGACTCTAATAGCGTTTTACGTTTTTTTGATTTCTCAGGCGTTTCTGGCTCTTCAATGGTTTCTCGAGCATGAGGTTCTACTTCCTTACTTGGATCAGATGGAATCTCCCACCCCTCGCCTCGAAGCAAATTTTTCTCTGAAGTATGCTCGGTAATGGAAAGAGAGGCATTTTCATTATTGTGGGAAATATATTGGATCAAATCAAATCGGGAAATATTTTGCTTTAAAAGAAAATAGGCTGCATAAGATTCTTTTTCGGACAAGATGGAAATGAGTATGGCATCTCCGTAAATTTTGTCTTTTCCTGCTGCCAACACTTGTTGAGCCGCTCGTTGCAACACCCGTTGAAATCCCACCGTTGGCTGGGGATTTTGGTCGATGGGGGTATGATCCAGTTTCGTAGAAAAAAATCCTTCCAACTCATGATTGAGGTCTTGCACCAAGCCACCGCATCCTTCTACGATTTTGCAAATCCGAGGATTCTTGAGCAGCGCAAATAACACATGCTCAATACTTACATAAGCATGTTTTCTTTTTTGGGCTTCCTGCACAGCTTGGTTTAGTGAAATTTCCAATTCATGACTGATCATGCGGCCCCCCATTACGCTTGTTCCATCGTACATTTGAGCGGATACTCTTCTTTTCTCGCGGATTCTGTCACGATCGCTACCTTTGTCTCGGCAATCTCACAGGTGTAAACACCGCATACCCCAACCCCCTTTTGGTGCACATCCATCATAATTTGCGTAGCTTGTGGATGTTTCATGTTGAACACTGACTCGAGGATGTCCACCACAAAGTCCATTGGGGTGTAATCATCGTTGTGTAACAAAACTCGATACATGGAAGGTTCTTGAATTTTGACATCTGATTTTGTGATGACATTGGTATCACTGTCATCCTCCTCGATATCTTTAAAGATCTTTTTACCCATAATATGTGCCTTGGTTGTGAAATCGTTCCTTTCGATCGATTGCCCGTGTGTCTCACTTCCATTTTCCTTTATGTAACACAGGATTTACTCCAACCAAAGCACAACTCTGCGATTTGCATTTCTTGCTGTCTGCAACGATACCCCGGTACGTCCTTTATATGGAATTTTGGGCCGAGTATGGGCATAAGCTAAAACAGAAATATTTTCGTCCTTTACCCCGTACTGCAGGAACAGGTGGAGAAAAGCCAAACTTCTTGCACTACTCAACTCCCAATTGGAAGAAAATGCCCCCCCAGGGAGTACGGGGGTGTCATCTGTATGTCCCTCGACTGTAATTCGATGTTGGGCTGTAAATGGCGAGATAATCGAAGTGATCTCAGACAAAAGTTTTTTATAGCGAGGATTTGGGTTGGCTTCGGTTGGATCAAAAATAAGTCCATCAGAGAATTCCACACGAAGCCCTTTTTGATCCAACTCCACATGCAAAATACCATCCAATTTTTTTTCTTGCAATATTCGGCGCAGCGTTGCAGCCAATTGAGTTAGATCTTTTGGTAGGGGAACCGGAACTCCAGATGTGATGGGCGCAGCAGCTGAATGGGAAGGGGAAGCAGCAGGCGCTGCTGCAGATGCAGAAGCCGGTTTTGATTTCGTAGCAAAGGACAGCATGAGAAGGAAAAAACAGAGCAAAGATAATGTCATATCTGAAAAAGACAACATCCAAATGGCTTCTTTTTGAGTGTTCAATTTAAAAGAAGAATTATTTTTCATTTGGCGTTGGTTTTCCCATCTGCTTGCCATATGTCTTTACGATATTTTTCAGGTGGAGGCTGGATTTTTTGTCTTTCAACGCCAACACCCCCTCTAAAACCAACAGATCGAGATGGTAAATTTTCTCTGCTTCAATGCTGATTTTTTCTCCAAATGGAGAATACAAAAGGGTTCCCACCAAGAGACCATATAATGTTGTCAGCAATGCAACTGCCATCCCCGCGCCGATAGAGCCTGGATCTGTTAGATTGGACATCATATGTACCAGGCCAACCAATGTTCCAATCATCCCAACCCCAGGTGAAACCCGGGCCATATTCTCAAACAGGTGACTGGCTAATGTAAGTTTGGTTTGTCGAAAGTCAATCTTGGCCTGTAAATTATGATGCACTTCCTCAAAGGTGAAATTATTTAGAATCATGGAGAGTCCATCATGTAACAGGTCATACTGCTTTTTCTTCTGCTCTTCCATTAGAGAGCCCATACCTTGCTCGCGAATTTTAGCAGAACAAATACTCAAGCTGTGAATCACAGCACCTTGTTCCCGCATGGTGTCATGAAATACGGCTCGAAAGAGAATTTGAATCCCAGTCCAAAAGTCTCCCAAACGATGGGAGAGCAGCATAATGCAAGGGGGCAAAACACTAAGAAAGACTAAAGAGGGTAAATCATAGAACCCAACAAAGCTGGTCTCTTTGAACTGGAAAATATAGTAGAGCCCAAAAGCGATGCCACAGATACCTAATATACCAGACATGGTGTCCCCCCTCTCTTTTAGTATAGAGAAGAAGAGCAAGAGCAAGAGCGGTATTTGTTGCCTACTTGCGCAATCGATTGACTTTTCTCAAAAATTCTTGCTCCATATTGGAAACAGCTTCCCCACTGCACCTAAAAAATTCCCCTTACGATCGGGAGTATCCATCGTGAAGCAAGAGGTCATCCGATACCCTCACTCTGCAAGTTTGTTCCGATTTTGTCGGCGCGTACTTGATCAAAAATATGGCGGTATCCGCATAATCGACCAAGATGTAGGGCAAATTTTGGGGTTTGATCCAGCGGATTGTAGCCATTGGAAAAAAGGGAAAAAAAATGTCCGCTCTATACAGGCAATTAAAGGGATAGCCTCTTATCTGGGCGTAGATGAACGATTGGTTCGCGACTTAGCAGCCGGTGAAGTCAACGATGAGGAAGCTTTTTTTGAGTGCAATGGGTATGGCCCCACCCTGGTAGATAGCAAACAAATAGAATCAGCTAAGAAAGACTATTACCGCTTCTATGCAGCCTCTTGGTCCAAAGAGCGGGAACAAGATTTCCGCAGCCTGTTTAGCCTAGACAAGCAAAAAATTGCAACCATGGTAGAACAGATTCACCAAAAAATTGGATTTCGAGAAGCCCCCTTATATTTACCTGAACTTTTGATAATCTACCCTGAAATCAGCATTTCTGCTGACCAAAAATCCCTCGGCAGTATGCGATCTGATTTTCGGTATCGATTGGCACTATCCATCGCAGATCATTTTTTAGCACCGATGAAAAACCTAGATGCCTCCCTACAGGAGATCTTACAAAAACCGCTGGCGCATATACAAGAAGTTGCAACCAATCTTTTTGCCTTCTACCTCTTGGTTCCTACCCCTCTTCTACAAGCAGAAATAGCCAAAATGGATATATCCCATGATTTGGTGACCCAATTGGCAGAAGTTTTTTGGGTATCAAAATCTTTTATCAATCGTCGACTGAAGGAGGCTCTGACCTCGAACACGATGTGAAAAAACGTCCACATTGGACTAGCATTCCCATTACCAACATGGCCACAATCACTTGCAAGAAATTGGGTAGATGCGGAAAAAGCAAATACAAGATCATGGCAACCACAAACCATATGCATGCGCGCCGACCGGAAATTTATCGATGGTACGCGTGTGCACCCAAAATTGCGATTCGGTATTGAGTGCTACCATGGACACAAACCAACTAGATGGATATCCAATCCAGGCCAATGATAAGTAAAAAACAAAAGAAAAGAAGTGTTGGAAAGCTCTCTGTCGCAAAGCAATTGTCAGATTATACTCTTCACTCGAGTGATGTACCACATGACTGCCAAATCCGACATTGATGTGATGGGCCATTCGATGAAACCAGTAGTAATAAAAATCCACACCAAGAAATAGGGTGCAACCTGCCGCTAAGGTTTGGAGGTAAGAAGAAGAAGAAGAAAAGTGCAGCATATCGATAGTAGGGGAGTTGATGCATCCGACAGTACGCCACCTCAAGCCTGATAAATATCAGGAAGAAAGGGGTTGCAATTCTGATGTAGTCAAGCGTGAGGAAGCGTTCAATCCAGGGCTGCATGATCGCAGATCTCCTTTCGATACAAACAACGCGGCTGCGCCCAAAATCGCAGCCTGCCCCGCTGGTAATGCAGAGGGCAACAACTTCACCTTACCTCGAAAGACAGTTAAAAGGGATGCTTCTATGTAACGTCGTAAAGGAGAAAACAACAACTCGCCGGCCTGGGCTACGCCACCGCATAGAAAGATATGACTTGGGCTTACATGGGCGATGGTATCCGCCAGCTTAGCAGCCAGAATACGCGCAGTTTGATCAAAGGTTTCCAACGCGATACAATCCCCTTGTTGGGCCGCTTCAAAAATATTTTTGGCCGTCAACAAATCAAAAGACTGATTCTGAAATAGAGAAGTGGTTCGTCTATGAGCCAACAACTCAAATGCAGTTCTCTTCAATCCAGATGCAGATACATAGGTTTCTAGACAACCGAGGCGACCACATCCACACTCTCTTCCTCTTGGATCATAGATGGTATGCCCAATTTCTCCGGCAAATCCATCATGCCCATACACCAACTCCCCATTGCATATGATGCCACTACCCAATCCGGTTCCGATGGTGAGTACAATGAAATTTTTTACCCCTTTTGCAGCACCAAAAATATGTTCTCCCAGCGCTGCTGCCTTCGCATCATTTGTAAGTAAACAAGGTACACCGAAGGAAGCAGACAGAATATCTGTTACCGACACAATGCCCCAGGGAAGATTGGGAGGATTGACCATCTCGCCCGTAAAAAAATTGGCATTCGGCGCTCCCACGCCAATGCCTTTGAGTCGAATGGGAATGGAAATTTTCGCTTGCAAGGCACAAACCGCCTCATGAAGGCGGGTAAAAAAAACAGAGGCCGGTTGAGAAGCCTCAGTCAGAATCTTATCGAAGCCCAATAGCTCACCCGTCAGAGAGACAAATCCAAAAGCCGTTTTAGTCCCTCCAATATCGATTCCCAATATCGCATCTGTAAGCAAACGAGTCGTCATCGGGCTCTCCTTCTCCATCCATAGTAGGCAATGTAGCTATAGCTCAGTATGGGGAGAAAAAAGGAACGCTGCAAGCCCATATGATCCGCTACCATGCCTTGCAAAAGCGGTAAGACAGCACCTCCGACAATAGCAGTACAAAGCCATCCAGAGGCTTGTGCAGTACGAGCCCCCAATCCAGCAATTGCAAGGGTGAAAATAGTAGGAAACATGATGGAGTTAAAAAACCCTACGGATAAAATCGTATATACCGCCATGAACCCATGGGTCTGCATCGAAAGTAGCACCAAAGAAGCTGCGCAACCTGCATAGAGACATAACAGGCGAGCCGGCTGTACAATACGCTGCAGATAGGCACCCAAAAAACGCCCGATCATGGCCCCCCCCCAATAGAAGGAAACCCATTTCCCTGCCTGTTCAAGGGCCACATTTCCGATGTCTGCATGAGACAAATAACTTACCAAAAAACTGCCGATAGAAACTTCAGCGCCGACATACAAAAATATACCGATTACCCCACCCAATAGCACTCGGTTGTGCCAAAATGGTCTCTCGATACTTTGGCTGGAAGTTGCCTCTGAAGGTAAGGGGGAAATCATCGGAAACGACAACCAAGAGAAAAAAATAGCTAAGGAAAAAAGAGCGGTTGCAAGCCCTACATATAGGGTTTGAACGGCGTTAGAATCAGAGGCAGCATGAGAAAGAATCAAACCAGCCCCGATATATGGAGCTATTGTCGTGCCCAAAGAATTGCAAGCTTGGGTCAACGTCAATCGGCTTGAAGCAGTACTTGCAGGTCCAAGCGCTGCTACATATGGATTGGTAGCTACCTGTAATAAGGTAATACCAGTAGCAAGGCAAAAAAGAGCACCGAGGAAAATGGCATACCGCTGATACTCTGCCGCTGGGTAAAAAAGTAAGCATCCGATTCCAGAAATAGCCAACGCAAGTACAATGCTCTTTTTATGGCCAATGTGGATGACCAACTTACTGGCCGGTAAAGAAACTACACCGTAGGCAAGAAAGAACGTAAATTGTACCCACATCGCTTGGGTATAGCTCAACGCAAACAGCTCTTTTAGATGGGGTGTCAAAATATCATTCAGCGCCGTGATAAATCCAAAGGAAAAAAAGAGAATCATGAGTAGCAGTAACGGCTGGGTATAGGTGGTGTCTTTCTTCATCATTTTTTCCTTCTTTTTTTTCCGGAACCAGCTGCGCCGTTTCCCAACCTCCGTGCTAGGGATGGGACAAGAGTAGGAGAATGCCTGCATTTGAGAAATTATCCTATGAGGAGAGACTGTCGGCGCTCAGACAGAATCTTCTCCCCTGGGAAGGAAGGGTTTAAGAGGAAACTATGCAGTTGGTTCTCCTTAGAAAAAAATCACACATAAACCCTTGGCACCCGTTCCGTAAACGCACACAAAATCTCATACGGATGAGTATCCAACAAATGCGCCAATTCAAAAGCAGAAATTTCTTCTGCTCCTTGCTGCCCCAGCAACACAACCTCTTCTCCTACATATGCAGGCGCATCCCCCATATCCACCATCAGCTGATCCATACAAATATTGCCCACAATGGGATATCGTGCCCCCCGTATCAATACATGCCCTCGATTGGAGAGACCTCGTCGATATCCATCTCCATATCCGATGGGAACGGTTGCAATGCGCACCTCCTGAGATGCCACATAGGTATGCCCGTAACTCACCCCGGCTCCAGCTGGCACTGTTTTCACAAATGAAATGCGACTTTTTACTGTTACAAGCGGACGAATGCTACGCAAAGGACCTTTTTCCAATGCAGCGGGTTCTACCAAGCCAAAGGCCAAGCCCCCGGGGCGGGACATCTGGCAAAAGGTATGAGAAGCCCCGAGCATCAAGGCACCCGAGTTGGCGATATGAAACAGAATGGACTCGCTATCTAGAATACGACGTCGAATCGAATCAAAGTGGGCCAATTGATGTTGTGTAACAGTCGAGTTCGCCTCTTCTGAATTGGCAAAATGGGAGGAAATACCTTTGATCACAAAACAGGATTGGCTTTTTACAAACTCATATAAGTCCCAAAATGTATGGGGCTGCATACCAGTGCGCTGCATCCCTGTATCGACCTCCAAATGTACAGCACAAGATTTTCCCATTCGTTGCAAATGGGCATGTACTTGCTGAGCCTTAAAAATTGAACTAATAGTGAATTCGAGATCATATGCCAACAAAGAGGCTATTTCTGGCTCGTGTAAGGCACCAAAAACCAAAATGGGGATGTGGATTCCACTTTTTCGTAATAGCACCCCTTCCTGGCAACTGGATACCCCCAAGTATTCCACCCCATTTTTCTGGGCTGCTTGGCTCATGGACAGTAATCCCATGCCATACGCATTGGCCTTCACTGGCAAACAGAATAGAGTGGAACCCAAGTACAACTTGATGGTTCTCAGATTTTCAGCAAATTGATGGAGGTTAACTTCCATCCATGTAGGATAATAGGGAACCATTCTTTCCTCAATGCAATACCTACCAAGGACAAGCCTTCTGCTTTCCCGCTGGTAACTTCTCCAATATCAAGTCTCGAGGCTCTCGGGTGGGAATCACGATGGACATATATCCGTCCACATAATACCCGATACGACCCACTGCATATCGAAGCTCTCCCCCATTCCCTTGCAATACTTTTCGCTGAAAGCATTTGTTGCTATGAGGGTGATCTTTATGCGCAGAAAATCCATGCAACTCTTTTTCTTCCACATTTTGATTCAATCGACTGTCGTCAATATTGGGCCTCCAATCCCAACGGCGTGTCATGGCAACCCCGAGTTTCACTGAACCATCTTGTAAGGACAGATTCACATACACACTCTGGTATTTTCCGCGAACGGAAAAAGGCAATGCTGGTTTGTCTTGTGGAATTTCGATTTTTACACAGGCACCAGTATTCTCTTTCAACATCGCCAAGGTCAACTCTTCCACATTCAAAATTGGATCTACCCCTTCTTTACATACCGGCACTTTGTCAAATCGAAGGCCTTGAGGCGCCGCGATTGATTCTTCACTTTTTTTATAAGCAGGTGCACTTTCGGGAAATACCACTTCAAATTCTGCCAGTAAAGGCAAATGGTCGGAAAACCCTTCTCCTGCAAAGACCACTTTCGCCCCATAGTGCTGAACTTGCCATCCGTATGGCATTCCATCCGGCCCCAATAAGCCTGCCTCTCCGGGGGAAAATGTTTGCCCGACGGCTTGAAAGGAATGATCCACATACCGTAATCCACCACGGAAAAATTGCTGGGAAATTAACATCTGAGACAACGTGCCCCGCAACCCATCAAAACTATACTCCCATCGATTTTCTGCTGGTTGCTGCAACCATAAATCATACAACGCTCTGGTACCGCGAGTCATCTCTCGAACACTACCAGTTACCCCAAGCGCACGTATGGGTTCTTCAAAATAATCAGAATTTAAATCCCCTACTACGATTACACCGAGGTCGGGATTTTTTTCTTGTTCTGCATTGATACGAGCGCGTAGCGCTACTGCTATTTTTCTACGAATCGCTTCACCGCCTCCATTTTTGGATTTCCAGTGGTTATTGAAAAGTAAAAACTCTGTGGCACCAATTTTGGCGCGTACCACTTGAATATCACGAGAAGACATGGGAGATTCCGGTATATCAACGGTAACACTCTCCTCTTCTTCTAAGGGAATTTTACTCCAAATAGCAGGAGTTACTGAAACAGGTTTTTCTTCTGCTTGTTTGCCAAGATAAAAATATAGGTACCCTAACTTTTTCATTTCTGCGCCGAGGGTAGAGTCACCATATGGTAGAGACTGCACAGCAGAATGATTGTGTGCACTTTCAATTTCTTGGGCGGCCAAAATATCTGGAATCCCCAACAAATGGACGGCTTTCAATACTTTGTCGACTTTTTTGGTTAAAATATCAGGGTCATACCAATTGGAATATGCGGGATCAAAGTCATGGTAAAGAAGAGAAGAAGATGGTAACGAGGCTTCCCAAGAGGGAGAGACAGAAGCAGCGGATCCCGAATTATTGGGATCTCCATCCCATAAATTTTCCAGATTGGCGCTTGCAATTTTCACGCGCGTTCCAATGGGCACATCCTGTGAAGTGTCTGCCGAGAGACCCCCCCCATACGGCACCCATGCGGCCACGGCAAGGAACTTGCATAGACTTCGACTGAACCTCATGTTGACCCCAACCCAAGTAAAAGGGAAAACGCCTCTTGCCGACTTGACAAGAAGAAAGAAAAATAGGGGAAATCCAATCAGGACTAGGCGTGCAAGGCCTTACAGAAAGAGATTGATAGTGGAGCGTCCACATGTGCATGAATTTTTATCCGTATTGATTACCTTGTTCTTACCAAAACAGCTCTGAGGGGGAAAGAAAATTATTTAGCAATCAATAAATATTTTATACGGCAGGTTATTCTCTGCAATTTAGGAGATTTACATACTATCTGCTTTTTTCCTTCATTTTATGACACCTAGATGACCGACTAGCAGACTATCTTTGCGATTCATGTTTCTGAGGGGGTAGTATGAAGATCCAGAATGCTATACTTGCGCTGCTTATTTCAGCAGGATGCGGCGATGCCCTATTTGATTTAAAGAATGCCATTCAAAAATTTGGCTATATCGCGTATACAACGCCTGTCCAATATGCCGGAACCGGAACGCTAGTCTCAGGGGATGCAGCGCATCTGGATATTTTATCTGGCCCAGAAAGCTGCTTCCCCTCTACGATTGACGTAGACGGTGAACCGACTCTTCTACGAAGAGTCGACAACACAACCTTACCCAACCAAGCAAAAACCTTCTCTATCGATGTCGCTGCAATGGCAAATTTTTTTACTATGATGCAAGTAGGTACACCCAGTATCAAAGCGAGTGCGCATATTCAGGATCTTAAAAGTTTTACATTTTCTTTTAATGGAGCTCACATCGAATACATCGATGTTATTGCATTACAAAGCTACTATCCAACGATGAAGCAATCTTGCAAAAACTACCTCAATCTAGTCGGTTTCATTATTCAAGCACTTCGAATCGAAAGCATGACATTTACATTCTACGAAAAAAATGACTCCAATGTAGCTGTAGAGGTGGATAAAATTCAACAGTACTTAGATATTGCCACCGATATAAGTTGGCATGTAGAAAATAAAGTAAACTTGGTTGTCGATAGCCCTAAATATATTGGGTATCAACTTGGCTCTCTTCGACAAGAAGATAATGGGATATCTCTGTACCGAGCTAATTCTACGATATCTGATCAGTTTATATTTAAAAAGATTACGGATATTCCAACGAGTTCTAATTTACTGTCGATAGATCGATCAAATCTGGAACCACAGGAACAACGTGCACTTCTTCCAGCACCTAGACATCCATTACGCGCTAGATACCGAGAGTAGTGATACTTCGATTAGGTGGGATGAGTTGGCGTGGCATCTGCACAAAGTGGATCTGGTGTTGTGAGACCATGCTTTACAAAAATGGGGTTTATCAAACAAAGGTTGGGTGTCCCATGTATCAGGTTTCCATCATTAGAATCGATGACCAACAAAGCGGCGTATACATCCAAGTAGGTTCTTGAGGTGAAGATCATTTTGAAAGCATAATTTTTGAATATTTCATCGGCTTTTGCTTCGCCGTATTTGTCACGTAAGGCAACAAACATATCCCAAAATGTAGTCCCGATGATCATTCCTTCTGCATGTACTTCCCCCTGATCTCGAGGGTAAATTTTGAGGTCTTCCAGGTTGCGAACCGGTTTTTGCGTTTTCGCAAAAAATCCAATTCCCAACTTAGGGGAGTGGGTCATGGAGATGGACATGATATCGCCAAAACCTTCAGAGAAAGCATGGTCCTGGATACCCCCAGCGTTGGCATGCAACCCATGGCCCCATTCATGATATACAACATCAGAAATAAGACTCGTGTTAGCGCAACGATCATCCCCTGAATATAAGTTGATGGTGGTCCCATCCCAGTGGGCATTGCACGTGCGAGTTAGATTAATATTGGCTCGTAAGGGTGTAGTCAACCAAGGGGAGCTAACAAAATGTTTGGCCTCTTGGATGATGGCGTTTGCATGGTAGTACACCATGGGTTGTGCCATGGTTTTGTCTTTCCATGCAGGCTGGGATGGTTTTCCTTCTAAATATAATTTCCAACCCATTTCGGTTTCCACCGCTTTTTGGGTAATGGCAGAGCCTGACAACAAATTATTGCTAACAAATAAGCCTGAGAACCCTTGCAATGTGGGAACATCTCCACGCTCTTCGGAGGAAAAAATTCCCCGAGAATCCGTTTGGACCCCGGCGCGATCGGCTTGTGTTAGCTTCACATAGGGAATTGCCAACGGAACAGGTTTTTCCTGATACCAACGAGGATAAATTTCTGCTTGTGCCATACCGTCAAAATATAGCTCAGCTTCTCTCCACTCAAATATTTTCCCAGTTTCTTGATTCATCTCAACCCAGAAATCCCCTTGAGCTGCCGACTGAACCAATGCACTGGTTACTGCGACCAGTTCATACCCTGCTTCAACTTCTTCTACGCGAAAATAGTCGGTTCCAATGGCAATTTTACTGAGCGGAAATTGCATAGCTAACTGAGTTTGAAGATCAGATTTTTCTTTTTGAACACCGTTAGAAGTTTCAGCAGCTTCAGAAAAAGATGCATTAATCACCTGTACCAAGGTATTTCCCTTGAAGTGAAAATCCACAGCTGCATCTCGAATGAGACGTCCATTTCGATACACATGAAATTTTACAAAGGTAACATCTTGGGTGAGAAGAAGTGCAGCTGGAACCAAACGCAAATCTTGGGCAGGTAGCCCAAAAAGAACCTCATGGGCCTCTACGTAAGCACGACACCAGGCTTCAAATGTACTTGCATCCCGTTGGGCCAAGCTAACTGTGCCCAACTGTCCCAGCATACGACGCATCGCACCGGATTTAACATCTCGGTAGACGCGAAGTGTAGCGGGATTTCCAGAGGAGAGGGAGGAGTCGAGGATCACGGAAGGACGGATCACTTTCTCTTGGAGGGCTACTCCCTCCTTCATCAAGCTACGGTTTGGGGTGGGCGCAAATCCATAACACAGGGACACGACCAGAAACGACAGTTTCCTTCCCTCCATACTCCCTCCTTCTTATTAAGGTAGTCAAAGAGCTCTACCTCTATTTTACATGAGAGTAGTAAGAGAAAAAAAAACCTAATTTGAGGTTTTAACTAGCAGTAAGGAAAAGGTAAATTTAATGGATACTATAGGAAGTAAAAGAAATTCTCTGCTGAGGGTCTTTTTGTTTCTCAAAGTAGGAGATCCACTCCTCTAGTTTGGGTAAAAGCGCAGGATTTTTAATTGCGCCTTTTGCTTGTAGGTATTTGCCTACAATTTCCCCTACCAACTTCTCATATGCCGCTTCGTCCATACCATTCCCTAAAAAATAGAAAAAGAAAGAGGCAATTATATCGTTGAAGTACGCAAAACACAATGCCTTTCGGGCATTGATTTCGTCTTAGACTTCTTCTTCTGTTTGATAGCAACAAGAAAATGGATGGCTACAAGCACGCAGTGTCTTCTTAATTACTTCTCGAAGGGTTCTTCGTTTTTCCTGCCTTGCTGGAGGGGGGATAATCAAAAGTTCTGTGGTGATACTCATCCGAGCTCCTGCTTGCCCGAACCTTTCGACCTGACAAAGCTGAGTGAATACATCCTCTGCTGTACGATTTCCACAGGCAATGCGGCTGAGCAAGCTATCATTGAAATACTGCACTGGAGCGGGACGTACCTCCACAAAAAATGGCACATACTTACTCCCAGATTGAATCCGTAAAAAGTACCAATTCCCAGCTAGGGCAGCGGTAAAGAGTATCTTTGCCGCTTCAGGTGTAGAAGGCAAATTTCCTGGCACAACCCGATTACCCTGAAAATCTGTTACATACATGTGCACACAAATACCCGCGCAGTCTTGCACTTGGGTCACCAACGTGGCAAGAGCCTGAGTTTTCTCCGGATTATCTACTACAACTTGCACCGCAAGTTCAGCTCGGGTATTGGCAGGTGGATCTGAAAATACCAAAGTACTTGCCACCTGTACCTCTGGATCTGGAGTATTGGGAAGTCCCGCGGGTTTACCCAATGCAGATTGCACCATATGAAGATAGATATAGTCAGACTGCAACAATTGCGGCTTTTTAGGGTCTCCTTCCACAGTGGAAGAGAAGGCTATAGATGTCATCCAACACGCAACGGAAACCACCAGATATTTTACCATACGCAACCCTCCATAAAGTTTAGTGATAGTAGGAGGTTACAGTTGGATATGCAAGTAAAGTTCTCTTTAACGGCCTTGGGGCTGGGGATTTTCTGCGTGGAAGAGAAGACAAAAAAAAGCCCCTGGAGTTTCCTCCAAGGGCTTTTTCGTAGTTTTAAGGCTGCATCGAGCTACTCTCCCACAGATAATTCTGCAGTACCATTGCCGCTGAAAAGCTTAACTTCCGTGTTCGGGATGGGAACGGGTGTTTCCTTTTCGCCATAGACACAGCCAAACTCTCTTCTAAATCGTATACACATGCAATGCTGGGACACTCCCAAGTAAAGAACCAAACAAGAGATCAAAATAAGGCCTCACAGCCAATTAGTACAAGTCAGCTCCGTACATTGCTGCACTTCCACCTCTTGCCTATCAACGTCCTCGTCTTGAACGGGCTTTCAGGGCCTTGCGGCCAGGGAAATCTTATCTTCAAGCGGGCTTCCCACTTAGATGCTTTCAGCGGTTATCCCATCCATACGTAGCTACCCAACTGTGCCTTTGGCAAAACAATTGGTACACCAGAGGTATGTCCAACCCGGTCCTCTCGTACTAAGGTCAGAGCTCGTCAAATTTCCTACGCCCACAGCAGATAGGGACCGAACTGTCTCACGACGTTCTGAACCCAGCTCGCGTACCACTTTAATTGGCGAACAGCCAAACCCTTGGGACCTGCTCCAGCCCCAGGATGCGATGGGCCGACATCGAGGTGCCAAACCACGCCGCCGATGTGAACTCTCAGGCGTGATCAGCCTGTTATCCCCAGAGTACCTTTTATCCGATGAGCGATGGCCCTTCCATACGGGACCACCGGATCACTAAGACCTGCTTTCGCACCTGCTCGACCTGTCGGTCTCGCAGTCAAGCCACCTTAT
>CANIBL010000023.1 GCA_947466225.1 Deltaproteobacteria bacterium | reverse complement strand
TCTTGTTTATCGTCATATTCAAAAACACCCTCCAATCAAAGGGTTCGTCCCATAGCCTCTGTTTTTCCTTTGTAGAAAAAATCAACAAGTCCCTTGTCCCCCAAATCTTTGCTTCTTAACCGAACAGCATTGGCATGACGGAAATAGAAGCTCTACCGTCCGACGAAATCTAATACAATCTTGGCTGCTTCTCCGCTACGCAATAGCGCAAAGCCCTTCTCAAACTCTTGATAGGGAAACTGGTGGGTAATTACGGGTCGAATGTCGAGTCCACTTTGTAGAAGGGCCGCCATCTTGTACCACGTCTCAAACATTTCTCGACCGTAGATCCCTTTCAGAAACAATCCTTTAAAAATCACTTGATCCCAGTCAATGGCTGTGTCATTTGGCAAAATGCCAAGTAACACCACCTTCCCCCCATGGTTCATGGCACGCAGCAACGAGTTAAACGCCGGGCCATTGCCGGACATTTCCAAGCCTACATCGAAGCCCTCGCTCATGCCCAACTCTTTCATCACAGTTTCAAGGGAAGTCTTCGTGGGATTTGCGGTATAGGTAGCGCCCAGTTTGCGCGCTAGGGCGAGGCGAGATTCATTGGGGTCGGTGATCACCACATTGCGTGCCCCCACATGCTTGGCTACTGCAGCCGCCATAAGCCCTACCGGACCTGCACCCGTGATGAGTACATCTTCTCCCACAAGATCGTAGGATAGCGCCGTGTGCACCGCATTTCCATAGGGGTCAAAGATAGCACCCAATTCATCGGAGATAGAATCGGGCAATCGAAATGCATTAATCGCAGGCATCACCACATATTCTGCAAACGCCCCATTTCGATTCACACCGGTTCCCAATGTCAACCGACAAAGATGCCGCTTACCAGCGCGACAGTTGCGACAAGCGCCACAGGTGATGTGCCCTTCACAAGAAACCCGATCTCCGATGGAGACGGGATGCTGAAGCCCAGGGCCCACTTCGACCACGGTGCCCATGAACTCATGTCCGATTATGAGAGGCGTGCGAATGGTGCGCTGCGCCCACTCATCCCAATTGTAGATGTGGAGGTCGGTGCCGCAAATGGCGGCCTTGTGAACCCGAATTTTGATTTCACCCGGGCCTGTGATGGGTTCCTCTCGTTGCTCAAGCCACAGTCCCGGCTTTGCCTCCTTCTTTACCAGTGCTTGCATCATCGAGAACCCCCAATTTTTTCCCAATTTTTGTAAAAGACGCGATGGCGCGATCCAAATCTGCTTGCGTATGCGCTGCTGACATCTGGGTTCGAATGCGAGCTTGGCCTTTCGGTACTACGGGAAAGGAAAACCCGATCACATAGAGGCCCTCTTTCAGCAATTCGTCCGCCATTTGTGTCGCCAATGCAGCGTCTCCGATCATCACGGGAATGATGGGATGCTCGCCGGCTGGCAATCGAAAGCCCGCCTCCGCCATATGGGCACGGAAATACCGACTATTGGCATGAAGACGGGTTCGCAACGCATCAGATTCCTCTAAAATATCTAACACTTTCAATGAGGTAGCCGCAATCATCGGTGCAAGACTATTGGAAAAAAGATAAGGCCGAGACCGCTGCCGCAACCACTCGATGACTTCTTTTGGACCCGACACATAGCCACCTGAGGCACCACCCAGCGCTTTACCTAAGGTACCGGTGAGAATGTCGACGCGCCCCATTACATTGTGATACTCGTGAGTCCCTCGCCCTCCAGCTCCCATAAATCCTACCGCATGGGAATCATCTACCGCCACCAACGCATTATACCTCTCTGCTAACTCACAAATACGCGGCAAATTTGCGATGTAGCCGTCCATGGAGAAAACGCCATCGGTAATAATCATACGATGTCGCAGAGAAGAAGCCGCTTTGAGATGGGTCTCTAACTCGACCATATCGTTATTGGCGTAGCGAAACCGTTGCGCTTTGCACAGGCGAATGCCATCGATGATGCTGGCATGGTTGAGCGCATCGCTGATAATAGCATCTTCTTCCCCCAGCAGCGTTTCAAAGAGACCTCCATTTGCATCAAAGCACGAACTATACAAAATGGTATCCTCCATACCGAGGAATGTACTCAAGCGTTGTTCCAACTCCCGATGTATAGACTGTGTCCCACAAATGAACCGAACCGATGCCATCCCAAATCCATACTCCGGCAAAGCTTCCTGCGCAGCGTGGATCAAACGAGGATGATCAGCAAGACCCAAGTAGTTATTGGCACAAAGATTGAGAACGGATTTACCCTCGCAGGTAATTTGCGCGCGTTGAGGCGACGTAAGGGTACGTTCTTTTTTGTATAGGCCTTGGGTACGCAATTCGGCCAATTGTTCTTGCAAGTATCCTTGTATCGAATTCATATTACTTCCCCTTTTCCCTCGTTTTTGCTATCTGTATCTCCTACTGTAAAACCCATACTCTTTACACCAGGAATCATCATGCGAACGGAAAAAATATTTGGCATTACCTTATACGTAGGGTCTATGCCGGTGGAAACTCGATATGGTGTTTTTACGGCCCATACATTTCAAAATTTGATCCACAAAGGATACATCATTGCGCTTTGCAAAGGGGATTTGCGCCACCCTCTTTTATACACGCGCATTCATTCGAGCTGTGTTACATCCGAAACGTTACGAAGTTTAGATTGCGACTGCGTCCTGCAACTAGAAGGCGCGTTGCAAAAAATCGCAGAAGAAGAACATGGCGTTCTCTTTTACCTTATCCAAGAAGGCCGCGGGTGTGGGTACGTAGGAAAATCTCGGGCATGTATGTGGGTACAGCACTCCGATGACAAAATGACCACATTCGAAGCCTATAAGATGCTGGGCATGAAAGATGACTATCGAGACTATGCCAATATCAAAGATATTGCGTACATGCTGGAGATCGAACAAACGCCATTTGTGCTGCTCACGAATAATCCAGATAAAATTAATGGGTTTCGAGAAGCTGGATTGATCCTGGACCGAGTAGAATCCATTGAGGTGGCGCCCAGTCCCTTCAACCAATCCTACTTACTATCCAAACAAGAGATGGGGCATCTGCTCTACAAAACAAAGAAGAAAGAATCGAGATTTAAATATCCGTTCGAAAAAATCACCCCGTTTGTACCCTACTCGTTGCCAGAGTGTTCTCGATTTATTCATTGTGCCAACTACTATCTCCCGATTAAGCCGGTAGATCGAAAAATGGTCTGTACACAACAAGAAGTATTGGAGTTACGACAACAAAATATCTCTCATGCGATTTCTCATAACATCGATGGGGATCGATTTCTCGTACAATTCTTCGACCTATCCGAAGTAGAAGTAAAGCCGTACTGGTTTCAAGTACACATGTACTACGACCTGGCCTCCAACTATGATTTTGTGCTGCTCACCTATGGGAAATGTCAAAAGAAAACACCACTGGTTCGAATTCACTCAGAGTCTATTTTTGGCCGATTTCCGCTTAAGAAAAAACTAGAGCATTACAAAGAAAAATACAAACAAAGCATAGAAGAAATCGTAAAGAATGATTCAGGCGTTTTACTATTGTTGCACCGAGATGGACGAGGCGCAGGTCTTAGCCATTATGTACTCAATCACAATGAAGGTGCCTCTCACACAGGAATCAAAACTGATAGCCGAGACTATGATGCCGTAGCGCAATTGCTGCGCCAGCATTTACGCGATCAACCCATCCGCATGCTGTATAGCGGGTCCTCTCGGATCTCGTTGGCGCGCGCATTGTCTAAAGAAAAAATGGAGGTGCTCGAGTGGATCGACTTGGAGCCAAAGAACGAAGAAAAAGGCCATCAGATTATCTCTCAGCGCATTGAGGATGCGCCACACTATTTGGTAGAAACCCAAGCACCAGCCTATTTCTTTGATTCCGCCTATCGATACTGGGTGACCGGAGTGGGAAGCTCGGAAGCCCATGCTCGATATATGGTACATTTGGTGAATCGATATCACAAAGACATCCGCATTCATTACTTGCCCATTACCGCGTGTCAAAGACGAGAGACAGGTCCAGTTAAACTTATCGTATGTAGCCAAGGCCTTTCTCCCGTCGTGCTACGCCTGCTATCTGTTTGGGACTATCAAGATGTGGTCTTGCTGACCTCGGTTACGAAAGCAAACGAAAATGCAAAAAAAGTGGAGGTGTTACATCGACTGCATGCAGCACGTTCTCCCGTATTTCACTTTCCTCTCGAGGATGAATATCGCACCCTGCTACGTACCATTGGGCCACTGATTGGCTACGAATTGATCTATCAGCTGGTAACAGGCGCAGCTTTTTCTTCGGCGCAAGAACGAAAAACACTCTCCCTCCTCAAAAACACCAAGCAGCACCTTCCGGCCCCTGCTTTTTATCAGGGGCTAGATGGCTCTTCGCAAATCATCATTTTAGCAAGCCACCCCTTAACCAGCTTTTTGCACAACTTGGTCTATAAGCTCACGGAGGGAGCCTTTATACGATCCGTGCAATTTATGGAGTACATGGAGTTTCCCCACGGGGCGTATCAGAATATGGAGTACCAACGGCATCATGGCATTGTCACCCATTTCATCCTCTTGACGGGTCCACAGCTGGAGGCGGAGACATTACGGCGTACGCGAAGTTTGCTGGGCGATGTCTCCCCCATCTGGGAGGTCCCATCGGAACTACCGGAAGAGCTTCAGATTTTGGAGTATGAAATGGTATTTAACTATTTCGTCCTACAACTCATCGAGCGGAAAAACATCGACCAAGTAAATTGGTTTGGCAAAGATCGACAACATCTTCTATATGAAGTAGACAACTGGGAGGCAATACCGGAGACACCCAAACCAGGCCCGGACCTTTCATTCGCTGTATCATAAGGAACGCTGCTCATGGTCGATGAAAACTCTACTTTGTGGATGAAAGACTATATCGAATCTTGTCCCAATTTTCCCAAGCCAGGCGTTCTGTTTTATTCCCTCGCGCCCTTGCTCGCAAACCCTGAAGCACGCAACCGGTTGAAAACAGAACTTCAGCAACGATATGCGGGTCGATCTATCGATGGCATCGTGGGCGTTTCTTCTCGCGGATTTATTTGGGGTACATTATTGGCAGAGGCCTTGGATTTACCCCTTTTTTTAGCTAGTAAAAAGGGGAAAACACCCCCACCAGTGGTACAGTGTACCTATACATTGGAGTATGGAACCGATTGTCTGGAGATGAAAAAAACCGATGCGCACCAAGGGAAAAAGTGGATCATCGTAGATGATGTGTTGGCAAGTGGCGGCACAGCGCAAGCTGTGGTGACACTGGTCGAAGCCCTGGGCGTACAGGTAGAGGAAATCTTGGTTGTTTTGGGGTTGAAAGCACTGTCGGGTAGAGAAAAGTTGGGGGCCCATTCAGTGGTATCTTTGTTGGAGTTATAAGAAGCTGTAGTTTTTAAACTCCGATTCGAACTGCATCGATGAAGATATCCTCATCCTGACGCTCAAAATCTCCAGCTCTTCTTTCGGATTCCATAGAGCCAAAAATTTGAATAGCTCGATTAGAAAGATCTTCGCGGTAAAACCGCCCTTTTAACAGTGGATCTGAAACCTCAGTTATCTCGTTCTACATCCCATCTGAATGTTTCAGGTACAAATCCCTTGAATGGGCATCTCCCTCGATCGCGGGGGATCCCCGACGCTCCCTACGGTCGCTGGGGATGACGGACTAACTTACTCCGGCGCAAGGTGCGAGAGGACTAACTTACTCCGGCGCAAGGTGCGTGAGGACTAACTTACTCCGGCGCAAGGTGCGTGAGGACTAACTTACTCCGGCGCAAGGTGCGTGAGGACTAACTTACTCCGGCGTGAGGACGGACTTGCTCTGACCCGAGTAGTGACTTACTCCGGCTGTGAAAGCGGTCTCTCCACAGCTGAAGGCGATTGGGTTACATGCAGCCGAAGTCGGTTCAATCCGTTCAATGCTGCCACGCGATAGGCTTCTGCCATGGTTGGATAGTTGAATGTTGTATCGGTGAAGTAGCGAATGGTGTTGCCTCCATTTTTTTGGGTCAAAATCGCTTGCCCAATGTGTATGATTTCTGCCGCATGTTGCCCAAAACAATGCACACCGAGAAGCTCTAGCGTATTGGGATGAAACAACAGCTTCAGCATGCCATTGGTTTCACCCGCAATTTGTGCACGCGCCAATTGCTTGAATGACGTGTGCCCGATCTCATACGGGATTTTGGCTTCCGTAAGTTCAGCCTCCGTTTTACCGATGCAAGAAATTTCGGGAATGGTATAGATCCCGACGGGAACGTTGGCCACCAAGCGATGATCACAATCCGGATCCAGCAAATGCCGAATGGCAAAGCGCCCTTGATCATAGGCAGAGCTAGCCAATGCAGGAAATCCCACCACATCCCCAACCGCATACACATGCGGCAGTTGGGTTTGAAAGTGCGCATTGACCACAATTTGGCTTCGCTCATTGGTTTTGATCCCAATGGAATCTAACTGAAGGGCCTCACTATTCCCTACACGACCAGAAGCAAAAAGAATGATGTCGCTGTGAATTTGTTTCCCTGAAACCAAATGCAGTACAACCTCTTGCTCTCGCGTTTCCAGGTGCGAAAAAGATTCTTGATTTCGAATGAGAACGCCACTGTCTCGCAAGTGATAGGAGAGGGCATCGATAATTTCATTATCAAGAAAGCTTAACAATTGAGGTCGACTGTTGATCAAGTTCACCTTTTTTCCCAGCGAACGGAAAATGCTGGTATACTCACAGCCCACTACACCCGCACCAAAAATCGTTACCACCCGGGGGTTACTTTTTAGCGAAAGAATTGTATCGGAATCAAAAACACAAGGATGGGTATAGTCAACACCTGGGATGCGATACGGGCGAGATCCTGTTGCTAAGACGATGGCCTCAGCGCTGACATACTCCGTCTGCACCCCTCGCTGTACCATGAGAGTCTTGCCATCCACAAACTGCGCTTCTCCATGCAAAATCTCGACTTCATTTCGCGCATAATGACTGCTGCGAAGTTTTACCTGCTGCCCGATGATATCCTGGGCCTGTTGCATTAAGGCATCAAAGGTAAATCGTTTTTGATCCAAATTGAGTAAAGGATCTGCGCGTAATGAGAGAATCTTATGCGCACTATATCGCAAGGCTTTAGAGGGAATGGTGCCGGTATGCGTACAACCTCCACCCACAAGAGAATGTCTTTCAATCACTAAGACACGAAGACCTTGTTTTCTGGCCTGCATGGCAGCACCTTCCCCACCAGGTCCACTTCCCACTATGATCACATCAAAATTTCGCACTTTTGTTGCCATCTCAGACTCCTGGGGTTGAGGAAACAGAAGATACGGAAAGATCTGACTTTGCCAAAGGTACGCGCCGCCCGATACCATACGCCGTGTCATGCACTTTTAGAATAGGGGGCGCCTGCTTTCGTTTAAATTCCATACGTTGATGCAAACGCAGTATATCTTGCACCCATGTAGAAGGGTGAGGCGGCCACTCGTTTGCATAGCGAGTCTCGAGCTCTGCCATTGTAAGCTGATTCTGTAAAAAATCTGCCATCAGCGCATCTAGCACGGGATACGGAGGCAAGGCATCGGAATCAAGTTGATCAAAAGCCAATTCTGCAGAGGGAGGCTTTTCCATGGTAGAGCTTGGAATCCATGCCCCATAACAAGCGTTGATATGAGCGGCGAGGGCATAGACCTCAGTTTTATACAAATCCCCAATGGGGCTCAGCGCACCCACAGTATCTCCATAGAGCGTACAATACCCCACCGATAGTTCAGATTTGTTGCCCGTCGCCAACACCAGCATACCCGGTGTGGAACCTGAAATTGCCATCAGCATCGCCCCTCGAATGCGACTTTGAAGGTTTTCCTTCGATAAATCGGAGAGAGAGTTTCCACCAGGCAACACATCGGAGAGTGTGGAGTTATATTGTGAGAAGACCCCATCGATGGATCGAGTTTGAAACTGGGTCTCGGTATAAAAACCCAAATTTTGGGCTAAAGCGACGGCATCTGCCACGCTGTGCTCAGAGGAATACCGAGAAGGCATGGCAACGCCATACACAGAGTCTGCTCCCACAGCCAGTCGTGCAATGCATGCCACCACAGCAGAATCGATCCCTCCGCTAAGACCGATGAGGAGTTTTTGACTCTTCGTACGAAGCACATACTCGCGAACTCCACACACTAGGGCTTTCAGCAATGTCGAATGATCTTTTCCGTCATGCCCAGGGCGCCTCGGCCTTACGGGTATCTCCTTGAATCGCGGGGGATCCCCGACGCTCACTTCGTTCGCTGGGGATGACGGATAGAATGAGGTCAGCGGGACTGACGGATAGAACGAGAGCGTTGAGAATGGAGGATAGCGCACAGCCTTTTTATCGATATGCGTATGGACCTCGCGCCAACTGGGAACCGAGGCAGGGGCGCGGGTACCATACTCAAAGAGACTCAACTGTTCTTGAAAGGCTGGGAGGCGCACGGCCAGTGCACCTTGGGCATCAAGAAGAAATGAACTGCCATCGAAGAGCACTTCGTCAACGGCGCCCATTTGGTTCACCCATACCAAAGGGCACTGGAAGCGACGCGCAATGGGTTGGTGAATGGCAATGCGAGAGGCGGCTTTGGTCTGAGTATAAGGACTGGCAGAGAGAGAAAAGAGACAGCCTAGCGGTCGGTTTTGGTGCAAAGCCCACAATGCCTCCATAGGATTGGGAAAGGAAGAAGCAGTACCCCAAAAATCTTCACAGATGCCAAACCCCATCGCGGCAGAAGGCCCATAATAGGCCTGGTGATGAGTGGCAGGCGCAAAGTAGCGCGCTTCATCAAAAACATCGTAGGTAGGCAGCAAAGTTTTGGCTTGGCAGAAAAGCACCCCCCCCCCTCCAAGCAGACTCACGCAATTCTGAAAGGGCTTGCCGCGAGGGTCTGGATTGGGAATCAGATGCCCCACGGCCAGCAAAACCGGGCTATTTTGAGTCAATGCCACCAAGCGCGCAAAGTAGATCTGAGATTGGAGCAAAATTTCAGGGCGAAGGATCCAGTCATAGAGGGGGTAGCCCTCGAGAAAAAGTTCGGAAGTAACGAGCAGAGTTGCCCCATGTTGGCCAGCAACTTCATATAGACGAGAGAGAGTCTCAAAATTACGCGGAATATCTCCCACCCAAGAGCGAACTTGGGCAATTGCAATACGCATGATCCAGGCTCATTGCCGCTGCAGCGGCTGAAAATCGGTCTAGTGTATAAGAAAACACGGGAGTTTTTCTATCGCAGCTACTTCTTTTTCGCTAGGACAAAGAATTGTTCGACCAGTTTATTGTACAGGGTTGCCTTTGCCGGAAAAGCCCCTGGATTGTTCATGTACAACGTACGGGTCTGTGTTTTATCGCCCTCTTTATAGAGCATGAAAAATTCATACTCTACGCCATCGAAAGCAGCGGAGAAAAAGGGAGGCAGAGCGCTCGCTTGCCCAATGCCTTGCCGAAAAGCCTGCCATTCCACGGAAGAAATGGACTGCGGTGCTGCCCAAGCAGAGGCTCCTGGCGCTGCATAGTACAAGACCGCAGGCTCTTTGGGGGATTTTTGTAAGATAAAGTATTGCCCATTGTCAGCCCAACCACTGGAAGAAAGAAGCCCCCAAGCCTGCGCGGTGGAGGGACTTGCATCAAACAATGCCGCACTCTTTTTCTTCCATTCCGGTTGCACCACAGGGGCACGCTGTTGTGCAGTAGCAGGGGACAAGGTGCTAGGGGGGATCTTTTGGGTGCCATCGCAGAAGTGAATCTGCTGAATTTTTCGCGGAATCGCAACGGAGGCAACGGTCATATCCACATACCGAAATTTTTTCCCCGTTACTTCTTTGGCAAAGGGAAGGGTGGTTTCTAAGCGACAGTCTTGCTTGCGCGATACCCAGTTTCTTGCGCAAACGGGAATAAACCCAGGCTCTGTCTTGCCCAACTTGGCAGAATCAGGCTCTAGGGTCCACTCGCATTGCTTCTTCCGCTCGGGATCGCAGCCCACGAGTAGCAAACAAGCGAGAGAAATAGATTTGATGTTTGATTGCATACCGGCAGTACCTCTGCCTGTATTTTACCATAGAAGCCCATTTCGTCATGCCCATGCCGCTTCCGCCGTCTGGGCATCTCCCACATGTTGGCTCACTGCCTTGTAAAACCCCACAGAGAAACAGCCCAAGATCCAGATGACAGCTCTATTGCGCTTCTTTCCACCTCCATTCGCATAAAACCAGAAGAAAAATGGAGGCAGAGGTCTCCTTGAGAGATACGGCTTGTCAAGGGGGTTCATCCGTCATGTCCATCTAGATAACCTACAAGACAAGGCCTACCTCTCGCATGTATGCTGTAGCGACTTTAGCGAAGGGAGTTACGCACTATGCCCCAAAGTCCTACTTTTTCTGCGCTGTTACAGACTGATACGAAGTTGCTACTGGATGGAGGCACCGGAACAGAGCTCTACAACCGAGGCATTTTCATCAATCGGTGTTTTGAAGAAGCCAACCTCTCCAACCCTGAGTTGATCCTACAACTTCACCGGGAATATCTGGAAGCCGGCGCCCAAGTGCTAAGCACCAACAGCTGGGGCGCTAACTATCCCAAGCTTTGCAAACACAACTTCCATGACAAACTTCGGGATATGAACCGACAAGCCGCTCAACTTGCACGCACGGCAGCACAAGGCAAAGCCTGGATTGCAGGGAGCGTCGGCCCTCTGGGTATTCAACTCGAGCCCTTCGGGCCTACGTCCTATCAAGAGGGGCGCACCTATTTTCAAGCGCAAATCGAAGCCCTGCAAGAAGGGGGCGTGGATCTTCTCTCCCTTGAAACTTTTACGGATCTCTCTGAAATTCGCCAGGCAATCTTGGCGGCTCGAGAGGTTGCCCCTGAACTTCCGATCATAGCCTATCTCAGCATGACCCCGGAGGGAACCTTGCCCACCGGAACTCCCATCGCAGGAGCACTGCAACAGCTAGCGGAGTGGAAAGTCGATGTAATTGGACTGAACTGTTCCGTTGGCCCACAGCCCATGTTCACCCAGCTGGAGCCCTTGCTGCAGCAACTGGCGTGCCCCATTTCGGTACGCCCCAATGCTGGATTGCCTCGCTTAGTAGAGGGGCGACAGATCTATATGAGCAGCCCTGAATATTTGGCTCACTTTGCCGGTGAGTTCTATCGCATCGGCGTCCGGTTTGTGGGCGGATGCTGCGGCACCTCTCCAGCTCATATTCGCGCCATGGCCAATGCAGGACGTCATGCTACAGCGATGTCGCGACCTCGTAGTGCGATCACATCCAGCAGCATAAAGAATGATGTGACCACGCAACCCATTGCACCCATTGCAACCCAACCTTTTCGAGAACGCTCTGCATGGTCGCGCAAAATTGCGGATGGAGAACCGGTAAGTTCCGTCGAGCTTCTCCCGCCAGCTGGAGCAGACCCCTCGAAGGTCATCGCACAATCTCGCCAACTCAAAGAAGCAGGCGTGGATGCAATCAATATCCCCGATGGGCCAAGGGCCAGCGCGCGCATGAGCGCTTTACTCACAGCCGTGATGATAGAAGCACAAGCCGGCATTGAAACCGTGCTCCACTACACCTGCCGAGATCGCAATCTCTTGGGCATGCAATCGGATCTTTTGGGGGCACAAGCCATCGGTCTACGCAATATGCTCCTGATCACGGGGGATCCGCCAAAGCTGGGCGCCTATCCGGATGCAACCGGAGTCTTCGATGTAGATGCCATCGGACTTACCAACATGGCCCATCGCTTAAACTGCGGCATCGATTTAGGGGAGCGCGCCATTGGCACCCCTTGTAGCCTGTCCTTGGGCGTCGGAGTCAATCCGGTACACAGAAATTTCCAATATGAGATGGATCGCTTTGCTTGGAAGGTTGACGCTGGAGCAGAGTGGGCCATTACCCAACCGGTCTTTGACATCAACGCACTCGAGCGCTTTCTCAATTATCTCGAGCAAAAAAACTGGCGTATCCCCATCATTGCGGGAATTTGGCCCTTGGTCAGCCATCGAAATGCCGTATTTATGAACAATGAAGTCCCGGGCGTCGTCATCCCCCCTGAGATTATCGACCGCATGGCCCAATCCCAAGATGCAGAATCCGCAAAAAAAGTCGGAGTCGATATTGCCCGCCAGATGGTGGAAGCCCTCGGTCGCTCTGTAGCTGGGATTCAAGTCTCAGCCCCCTTTGGACGCATTGACCTTGCCCTCGCTGTATTGGGAAAAACGTAGCACTACCGCCACAGACTACTCATTCCACAGCCCCTGCCTCATACTGGAGAGATCAGCACCCACTTTAGGAGCTCAGTATGCAGGCATTCTTCCGCAACATTTTGTGTTTGCTACCCCTACTCCTTCCTTTCTCTCTCGCTGAGGCAAGACCTAACCTTACCCAGATCAATGCAGCACCGATGAACCCCATCGATTCTGGCTTACGCATTGAACTCAACAGTAAAGGGGAAGAGACCTATTATCGCAAATTGGAAACGGGACTTGAAGAAAGAATTACGGAACAGCTTTTTCAAGACTCCATTGAAGAGCTTTTCAAAAAAGTGCTCAAATTTGCATGTAAACTTTCCATTATCCCCAATGCCGTTACGGTATCGATTGGATGGGGCGGAGGGGGATTTGGAATCGTATGGAATTTGAACCAGAATTTATGCAAACCTGAAAGCTGATTACATGGAGACACAGGGGATTGCCACCTCTAGCACCATTTTCCCTACGGTCCGATGAGACTGACTTTTCACATGCGCCTCTTGCGCGCGCACCAAAGGCAAAATCTCCACAGGCAGGGCTTTTACTGTATGCGAGTCCAGCAACGCGCTAATATGTGCCAACTGAGCACCATTTGGCGCAACAAAGACAAAACCTGCTTTCACATTTTTCTCCTGTGCAACCGTAACATCTGGGGTATCCACGATACTCACCAAAACTCCCTTCGGCTTGAGAAGATCAAAACTGCGCGCCAAGGTAGTACCACCGACACCATCAAAGACAACATCGATCCCTTCTGGATAAAGCTCTCGAACTTGTTGCGCAAAATCTTCCGTGGAATAGTCAATGACGATATCAGCCCCGAGATCGACCAGATACGGATGCTTGGCTTTTGTTGCAGTGGTGATCACCGTGGCCCCCATAGACTTGGCAAACTGTATGGCAAAGCCCCCTACGCCACCAGCGCCGGCATGTATCAATACCACTTGTTTCGCTTTGAGTTGCGCGAAATCAAAGAGACCTTGCCATGCTGTAAGTGCAGTGAGAGGAACGCCGGCCGCTTGGGCATCTGTCAACGTATGCGGTGTTAGAGCAGCCGCAGACTCAGAGACCGTTACAAACTCTGCATAGGTACCCCATTGCACCGTAGGTTTTCGCGTATATGCATACACGCGATCGCCCACCGAAAACTGACTCACACCTTCTCCAACCGACAGAACCGTACCCGCAACATCCCATCCCAGAATCAGGGGAAACTCATGTGGCAGCGCGCTTGCCAAAAACCCTTCGCGAATTTTCCAGTCCACCGGATTTACCCCTGCGTAAGAGGTCTTGAGTAGAAGTTCTCCTTCGCCTGGAGTTGGAACCGCCACGTTCTCCATTCGCAGCTCTTCAATTCCACCAAACTGGCGCATCACCATGGCCTTCATCATATCGCTCTCCTTCTATAAGAATCCGACATATTACTCTCCATGCGGCCAAAACAAAAAGCCCCAAGTAGGGGCCCATGTAGCGACAGTTGGCGATTGCAAAATTTTCTCGAGCAGAGTCTTGATGTATAATATTCCCCATCATCTCCACATCCATTTTTATAGGTAGAAAATGAAGCGCCTATTGGCTCTTGTGCTAACGTGTGCACCGATGCTCACATTTGGCGCTCTACCGTTTGATGGGGCTCCACCTCAACGCACTCCTTATAACCATATCCGGCTGTATGATTGCGATCTCCCCCGAATAAAGAAAAGAGGATGTTATGAAACAAAAATGTTTTTTCTTGCTTCTCCTATTGTCTCTTGTCGGATGCAGGTGGATCAAAAAACCAGCCAACGATGAAGAAGAAGTGCCTCATAACAATCACATCGTCATGGTCATCGATGCTGGCATTGACCCCAATCATCGGGCATACAAGGACAAAGTAATTTCCAGTTACACACTTGTCTGTGACTCGAACGCTTCAAACTCAGACACCACCAAATTGAGTCAAGAAGAAATCAAGGAAAAAATTCTCGCCGGTTTAAAAACAGGCGCGGATCCAGAAATAGAAAGTAATTGTCACTTAGAAAAAGGGATCAATCATGTATGGACGCCCCCTTCCCCAGCTGTATCTGCGTTGAAGGCGAAATGGAACCAAGCGATCAAAAATAAGAATTTCTATGCGTTACCAAAGCAAGAGGCCCAACAAGTAAAAGAGTATTTAGAAAAGGGTCTTTCACGCCACCATGGAACCAATGTTACAGCCCTCATCGCATATCGAAATCCAAATGTACGGTTGATTTTGGTGGAAAAAAAACTAGGAAGATCCCCAACAGATGGGGCAGACCCATCTGCCTGTAACAGCATAGAACAAGTCCCGATCATAACCTCAATAATGCAAGACCCCGAAGTCAAACAAGCCGTTCTCCAATACGGAAAAAACTCAGAAGACGAGCTGATTCATCAACTTGCGATACAACAGCATGTTTCATTTATTAACAAAAGCTATGGAACAGATCGCACCACTATAGCGACCTTCCTAGCTGCAGCAGGTTGCGGTGGATCCGAAAAGACTGAAACTGTCATAGCATATTTATCGGAAAAAGAGAGCCTGAGACAAACTGTGAATCAAAACTTAGGTATCGGGTACGACAACGCCCCTTATCTCACCCTTCAAAGCGCAGGAAACAGCGGAATACCCATCAACACAAAGCGAGATAGACCTGATAGTTGTTCAGGCAGTACACAGCATATTAGCGTGGGTAGCTATGATATAGGCGGCCGAATCAGTTACTTCAGCAATTACGGACCCTGCGTAGATCTGTACAGTTTAGGGAGCTCCGTGATTACCAGCAGTCCAGATGATTTTCTTACCATCACGAATGGTACCAGTTTTTCGGCGCCACTGGCGATTCGATACATGACGTACGAATTTTCAGAGAAAATGCCTTTACCGGAACTCAACAGCAAGTTGCGGTCTCGCTTGGATGCCAAGCTGTTTTTACCCCAAAGCAAAGTCTTCCAATATGCAGCCTATGAAGCCTACCCTCATGAGCTTACCCTTGTTGGGGAGGAATTTGATCCTACGATCAATGTAGAAACTCCCTTGGATCTCGATATTTCTCAATTGTGGCTTCACCTGTAAGAGGCGCAACGGTCTAGATAGAAAGTCGCTGGGGATGACGGAAACTCCGATTACCTACCCCAACATCGTCTTTTAACGAAGGGAACATATGGGATGTGGGCTTCCCCACAAAAAATAGACGGGGGACAGCGTACATTTCCTTGCCAACACGCCCCTACTTGCTGTGAAAACCGGAGCGATAGAGGAAAAACTAAGCTCAACTTGTCGCCCCTTCTGCCGATACCCCCTCTGTGGAGGCATATCATGGAAACCCTACGGCGCATTCTCTCTCGTCTGGTAAAAGATGGGGGGCATTTTATTGAGTTACAAGAAAACCAAAGACCTCTCTTGCATATTGGCAACACTACGCAGAAACTAGAGGCTTTTCTGCCCCTTTCCGCAGCTTGGATCCAAGAGCGGGTCGCAGAAATTCTACCGAGAGAGGCTGATGCCTATCAAGCTGGTAGACCTGTGGAGGGGCGGCTGGTCATCAAAACGGTGGGGTCTCTCTTTGTACTGGCAAGTCAACGCCCCACCCCTTGTTTGGTTTTTTTCATGCCGAATTTTGATATTGAATTGGAACGATACAAGAAAACACTACTGAAGCTGGACATGGAACTTGCTACCCAGGCATTTCCTGAAATCCCGCCCCTGGATATTCGCACCCAGCAAAGCGATCGCCCTACCTGGCAAGCGCCATCGCCGCCACCAGCCCCTCGCCAGCCCGTCATCCCAACAAAAGCAGCCACACCTATAGCAGATCTCTTTGCACCGCCAACCGCCGCAGCTGCACCTGCGGCCGAGCAACCGACCCAGCTGCATCGAGCTGAAATGGAGCTACCGGTCACATCTGTTGCACCAGAAGCACCCATTGCGCCTATCGCACCAGCAACGCCCTCCCCAGCCCCAGCGCCTCTCTCGCCTTTTGCGGGGCAAATAGAAAGAGCGCCCATCGACTACGCACCGGTTCTGGCCTCTGTGATGAGCTGGAGTCAGGGTCAAAATGCCGTCGATGTATATTTACGCGAAATGATTGAGAAAAAATGCAGTGACTTGCATCTCACCACCGGGCAACCGTTGGCCTTTCGCAAAGACGGAGACATTCAGAAAAAAATCGAGTTGATGATGACGCCTGCGATCATTCAATCTCTTTTGGATCCCATTATTCCCCCACTACAACGCAGCAAATTCGCAACTACCTGGGATGTAGATTTTGCTTATGAGATACAAAGATTGGGCCGATTTCGGGTGAACCTATTTCGCGAACAAGGTGGCATCGGCGCCGTACTCCGCCACGTACCCCAGACCATTTTATCTGCCGTTGAATTGGGCCTACCCCAAAGCATCCTTCGCTTTGGCAAACTCAATAAAGGCTTGGTATTGGTTACCGGCCCCACAGGAAGCGGGAAAACCACGACTCTGGCAGCTTTGATTGAAAGCATCAATGAAGAGCGGCCAGTGCATATCATGACCATCGAAGACCCCATTGAATTCAGCTACCGCTCTAAAAAAGCCCTCATTCGCCAACGAGAAGTAGGCAAACACACCAATAGCTTTGCCACCGCACTGCGCGCATCCTTGCGCGAAGATCCAGACATTGTCCTGATTGGAGAACTGCGAGATGCAGAGACTACTGCTATCGCCATTGAGACCGCGGAGACAGGTCATCTGGTCTTTGCTACCTTGCATACCAATACGGCGGTTTCCACTGTGAATCGCATCATTGACCAGTTTCCTAGCGAAAAACAGCCTATTATCCGCAGCATGCTAGCGGCCTCCCTCAAAGGTGTCGTAACCCAAACGTTGGTGAAAAAGATCGGTGGCGGCCGATGTGCCGCTGTCGAACTCTTGATTCCCGATGACGCGATCGCTTCTATGATCCGCGAAGGCAAAACCCATATGATCGAAAATCATATGCAGACCCAAAAAGCGACAGGCAACCAGCTATTAAACGAAGCCCTACTACAACTCGCCCTCAAGGGTACCATTTCTTCCCATGAAGCCTGGCAAAATGCGTTGGATAAAAAGAGCTTAGAAGAAATGGCCAAGCGAAAGAATCTCTCTTTTCTTGAGACGTAAGGGTTTTCATGCGGTTGACCGTTGCTTTTCCTCTTATCGCCGTGTATAGTGCTGGTTTTATGTTTTTACTCAAGTTTGAACCCAATTTTCTGAATCGAAATAGCTAAGGAAGGACATCAATGCCAGGCGTAATTATCAGACCGGGAGAGTCTCTCGAAAAAATGATGCGGATTTTCAAAAAACAAGTCGAAAAAGCCGGCATCATTGGAGACTTGAAGAAGCGCATGCACTATGAAAAGCCTTCGATCCGACTGAAGAAAAAGTCTATCGCAGCACGTAAGCGTCGCATTAAGCAAATGCGTAAGCTGGGCTTGGCAGAGTAGGTATTGTTGTTTTCCCCACAAAAAGGGAGCGGGTAGTAAACTAACCGCTCCATTTTTGTCTTAGAAGCAGTCTGAAGTCTCTATCTGCTAGCTTCTTACTTGCCTCGCATGGCTTTTGCACAAAAGACAGAGGCGAGCAAACAGATCGGAATCAAAGTAAGAGCCAGGCGAAAATCCCACAGGCCATAGGTTTCGGCCCCATCGAAGATTTTCCCGTCTTTTTCATATGACAAGAAAAAGCCCACTACGGGTTGCAACAGCGGTGCCCCGATCATGGTCATCATATTCACAAATCCATTAGCAGTGCCCTGTACTGAGTTCGGCACCGAACGGCTCACATAAATAAACGACAGATGATACGTAGAAATTGTGATCCCCAATAAAAAGATCAACACACCCATGACCCAAATCGGCAAAGCCGGCACATAAAGCAAAATACTAAACAAGGTCAAGCTGACCAACGCCCCACGTAGCATCAAGGTAGAAAAAGCCTCTCGGTTGCTAAGCCAGCCACAAAGCGGACTTCCCAAGGCAATCCCCAGATAGATAAAAGAACATAGCATCACAGCCGTAACTTCGGGCAACCCGTAGCCTTGGGTTAAAAACGGAACACACCACAAATAGGTAAACACGGTCACAACACTGAAGTTACACCCTGCAAAAATGCCACACCACCAAAGCTCCGGCTTGGCAAGCAGACGATGACTGCGAACCCAAAAAGACTCTCCCGAGACCTTGGGATCTCCATTGCTCACAACCTTCTGGTCCCGCACGCGCCACCAAAGGATCCCTGTAAGCAATGTCAGCGTACTGGCGCAGCCCATCATAGCCACTCGCCATCCCCAAAAGCCTGACACTTCTGAAACCGCTGTATTGATCCCAGCGGTTGAGGCCATCCCCACGGTCTCTACGATCCCCAGTAAAATAGGGAACTGCTGAGGCGCGAACCATTCTTTGATCGTCTTCAGCATGGAGATAAAACTAAAAGCACCCCCGATTCCCATTAAAACACGGCCTAAAACGCCCCACCCAAGGGTACTCGACTGGGAAAACACCCAGCAACCGGCCGCGACAAATCCACATGCGACGGTAGCCACCTTGCGAACCCCAAAGCGGTCGATAATCATTCCAGCTGGGACCTGCAGCAAGATAAAAGAGTAGAAGAAGCTTGACGATAAAATACTCATCATGGCTGCATCTGCGCGAAAGCTATCCTTTAGATAGTCCGTCAGAATGCCAACTGATCCCTGCAGGAAGAACTGAAAGTTGGTAAAAAGCACCAACACAGCCAACATAAGGGCGGGAGCGGAGAAGAGCAGGGCAGAAATAGCGGGTTTTTTTTGCATGATATATCTATGTAGCGTTGGGTCTCGAATGCTGTAGCCAATACCATTTTATCATACAAATGTGCAAATCTTTTGACATCCCCCCCTCCTCCCTGTACTTCAAAGGAGGATCCGTCATGCCCAGCGATCCAAAAGCGTGTAGGGGATCTTCCATAACGGAAAGAACGCACTACACGGAGGAACGTTATATGAAAAGACACCTTACTCTGTTTTATATTGGCGCCATATCTTGGCTTGTAGGCTGCCAAGGCCCGATCTCTTCTCAAGAAGAGAGTACGCCTCCAGCCGGATTCCACCTTCCAACCTCCCGTTTTTCATCGCTATTTTTTACTGCCACCGATATACGCTATACCAGCTCCGCTTTGTACCGCATGGATTTTCGCACAGGCCATGTAGAGAAAACCCTCGGGGGAGAATCGGGCGACCCTTGGCTACTCTGGAGCCTAGATCGCCTTTTGGTGGCTAACCGATCCCACCTCAGCAACAACGCCTTTTTCTTGGATCGCACCACCCGGCAACCCCTCTCCCAACAAGCGACACCCAAGCTCAACATTCAAAGCGGTGTAACCCTTAGCAATGGAGATCTGTTGGTAAACGATGGAAACTCCGCCACATTGGTGCAACTGCATACCAAAACACTGGAAGTTGTAGCCCGCTACACGGCACCAGCCCGGTTGGTAGATCAAGCTGAGCTTGGCAGTGACCTCTTGCGTGTACAGATCAATGGCACCTTCTACATATTGGCCCTCACCCATGGGCTGGATACCAGCTACCACGCAAATCATGCGCAAAGCCTCTCCATCTGGGAAGAAGATCAACAGGCTAGACTGACATGGCGAAACTCTCTCCCACTTACCATGAGTTCGCCTCGGTTTCTGCATCCTGCGGCAAAAGGGGTTGGCATTCTGGGACTTTGTTCCCCCTCTCTCACAAACAATGGATGCAAAGCAGGCCGGAGTTGGTTTTCTTTTGCTGACCAAGCCCTTTCTGCCACCCAGAGTTTCTCTCCCCAGTTTTGGCAGTCTTATGGCACCGCAATTGCAGGCTCAACTCCGCACGAAGCTTTTGCGATGGTAACCTCTTCCACACAACCCAGTATCCGACGGTTGGTGCGCTTTTTTTGGGAACCTGACTCTTTTTCCACCATGGCAGAGGAATTTTCTATGCCTCTTTCCACCCAAGGCTCTCCGCTACTCCTACTTGACACCACCAGCCACACCTTGTTCGTTGGAAATGCGACCCAAAATGGTGGCACATTGACCCTCTTGCATAGCCAAACCCAAAAAGTTCTGCACCGCATGGAGCTAGAAAGAATTCCCTATAATGGTGCGTTGGCTTTGTAGCATTGCCTGGGCCCTCTCCCCTCTATGGGGATATGCCCAAGAAGAGCCCGTTATTATCCGCGGGGACCACCGCGAAACCGTCTATCGCGCCCATGCTGGACAACATCGCACCTGGCACCCCACAGAGGCCAGCCGCTTCGATCCCAGTGCCCACTTTCACAACCTCCCCGCAGCTCAAACTGAGCAAACGGGAACCCAAACTCTGGGGTTTTCTGCCCCGCGCATTCGAGGGCAAGACAGTCGATTTTGCGAAGTGTGGTTCGATGACTTTCTGCTCGTAGATCCGCCTCTTGCCTATCCGTTGCTTATCGGATTGGATATCAAACCATTTGGCGAGCTGACTCTCTATGAGGGTGCCACACCCATGGCGCTACCCAGCACAAGCCAACTCGGCTCCATTGCCTTTACCTCACGGCCTTTTTTTACCTCTTCCGCCCAATTTGGCTCAGCCTATGGCACTCCATTCGGCCACTCTCTCTGGACCCTGCAGCAATATGCCCCTTCTACCAAAACGGAACTCCAGATACGCGCCTCCCTCTATGGGCGCACCCATGAGACAAAGGGTCGCTACTCGTACTACAGCGACAATGGTACCCCCTATAATCCCGAGGATGATTACATTACATGGCGCGACAACAATGATGCACGCTCATGGCTGCTATTCCCCTCTGTCTCCCTCGAGCAGGGGCGCCACACCGGTACCGTGCATAGCCTTCTCTATGGCGGGCAGGGAGGAATTCCAGGTCCGGGAGATGTGGAGTCTTCGCTAAGACAAAGCTGGAAAGGCAGCCTCTACGCGGCTACCTATCGGTATACCCCGGCTCGTATACACTTTCCTTTTGTACCTAGCGAACTTTCCACTCACCTGCTCGTACGCCAAGATGGGAAATCGACCCAAGGGCAGTATCAAAGCTTCCAACAATCAGCTGAAACTACTACTGCGCTCCATCAAACAGCAATTCAAGCCAATTGGGACAATCCAACTGGGTGGCACTTTCTCTCTCATGTGCGCTATGGACGCATGCAACTTGCAACCCAAAGTCTGGGGGCAACCCCGCAAGCCCTTAAACGTGAAAGTTGGATTGGCTACCAAGGCATCTCCATAGCCGTTTGGACGCAAAGTGCCCTTGAACTCAAAACCCAGCTGCGCGCTCATCGAGACACACCAGATGTTGATACGAGTTGGAGGCATGCTCCCGCTTCTCAAGTTACAGCCTCCCATACCCACCAAGCCTGGACTGCTTATATCACCCATGGACAAAGCCAACGGTTACCGAGTTTGCTAGAATCCTTTGGCGATGGAGGGGCTTTTGCTGGTAACGAGGCGTTACAACCGGAAGCAATCCAGCATCGAGAGCTTGGGGTTCGGTGGCAAAAATTTGGTGATACTCTTTCTAGCGCATATTTTGAAGATCAGATACGAGACAAAATCGTCTTTGTCCCAGCGTATGCTGGAAGCAAAGCTGTTAACCTGGAACACACGCGAATTCGAGGGCTCGAAGGCAATCTCGATATGCGCTGTAACAAACTCGGCCTACTCTCTGGAGTTGCCTATCTTGAGCCCTTGGCTTTTATGGAAACCCAAACTCGGAAAATCCCCTCTATTCCCGCTTGGACATGGACAGGAGAGATCACCTACCAATGGGGTCCTCTTACACCTCGTTGGCATAGTCGCTATCAAAGTGTGATATACCGAGACCCTGATAACGCCATTGGGGGCCCTGAAATGTGGATTCATGATATATCGCTCGATGGTACAGCAGGGACTGCATTTCACTGGGGCATATGCCTCAACAATCTACTCAATACCCAGCGAGGTGCGATCTACTCCACAACAGAACCTCGCCAGAAGGGGTATACCGCGTATAGCGAACAGAACGGCTATCCACTCCCAGGCCGGCACGCTACGATTTATGTAGAAGCGCAGTTGTAAAACCAGATATATAGACCTGTTTATTCAACAGGTTATACCATACTTAATATGGTTGGCTGAACATCCCCTGAAAGGAACCCCTCGATGCTAGCAAAGTGGATTCGTTATACTGGGTTGGTATGGGCCGTGCTGTGCGCGCTGTCCTCCCATGTAGGACTTGCCAGCGAAGACTCTTTGAGCCCCCAACAGCAAGCAGCTAAACTTATTGCACGTTTTTCTCAAGAGAATGGCTGTGCACCAGAAGTCAGCCTAAGCAGAGCGTTATGTCAGGTTGTATGTTGCCCTTGTTGCGTTCCTTGCCTGTTATTAAACATATGCTCCGAAACTTTTACCTGTCCTTCTACTCGTAGAGCGCGTCTCTATGAGCGCGCCAGAGTGGCTCTGGGACAGTGGAAAGAGCAAGCTGAGGACGAAGGAGAAAACACCAGAGACGCTTACAACAACTATCTGACTCAACATCGACAGACGAGAAGCCCAAACGGGAGACAGCTATTTGAAAATGATACAGATTTTGCTGCCTTTTATAGTAGGCCACGCATTCAGACATCCGATCTCAACACAACACAGTCAATACACAAAGACCCACCACCTGCCTATAAACCGTAAAATCCCACCGACCTAAGCGAGCCATCACGTCACAACCAAAGCCCTACTCGTCCTTGAATCCATAAGCTATGATCTATAGATAATCTTGATTCTATAGGAGAGACAATATATATACCCCAAAAATGGGTGCTGCTCTTGTGTGGGATTTTGGCTTGCTCCAAAAGCAACCAAACAACAGAATCTCAAAGAGAGGCTGTCGACCAAAGTTCCATTGCCAAGATCACAGCATAAGTTGCGCAAAATGCACCCGCAGAGAGCCCGTACACTTCTTCGATTCCCTCAAACTCCATTGAAGAAATGGGGACCCGCTTCCAGCAGCAGATACAACCAGGGCAGATGATATCAGTGCCACTCCTATAGATACTCCATTCTGGGGTTCATACTGCCAAGGCAATAACAACGTAACCCAGATCTCTTGCAACAACCATCCAATATACTTTGCGCGCAACAGTAACGTATGATCATTATGTTTGAACAGGCCATCCAGCAGCCTTGAAATCTGCACAAACGCGATGAGCTGGTTCATAAGAAGACTGACTCATCTTTGCAGCCTGAAACGCATTTTTTGCCCCTTGCTCGAGCGCCGTTGCGATATCTGCCCGCCAGTTTGCACCATAGATCAGCTTGTTTCGAAAATGTCGATTCACTTTTGCCAACCGCTCTGGCGCTAGAATCCATTTTTTGTCAATCGGCTCTGATCCAACTGGGATCAAAAATCCACTATCTTTAGCCCACGCCTCTTCTCCTCGAAGAGAAATCCGAAGTTTTGCCGTTTCAATGTCCCCATTGGCAAAAACCCCGCCTGGATCTCCAAGCAAAACTTTCCATCTCGACTGACGACAAAACAAACCAAATTTTGCAAAGAGTATCAGCCAAGGTGCAGGTGTCTCTTGCGCCAATTTCTTTACTCGATCTAAATTTACCTTTTCCCCATAAACCGAAATCCAAGATAAACAAAGGCTAAGCAGTCGAGGATCATTTGGAACTGCACAGGCAGCTGCAATCAAGGTTCTTTCGATGTCGGCATATATATTTCGTATCGAAGTAGAAGAGACACTGATACCGATAGATCCTAGGTTGGCATATAACTCTTGTTGCATATTATCCTTCTACTATTTTTAGCTTCAAAGCGGAAAAAAGCTTCTCCACATATGCAGGCCATCCTGGATTCGCATCCAAAGGGATCAGCCACTCAATGATAGTATCGATTTCATCGACAGTCGGTCGTAATGCAACAATATCCTGCAAATCACGCTCTCGATCACAATATGCCCAACACTTGGTCATCAGCATTTCAAGACGCCCCAGTGTAATCAATCGCAAGCTGACCCCGTCATAAACGGATCTACATCGACTCTCCCATCCTACTGGTAAATATCGACCCACATCAGATGGTCCACAATTCAACCAACCCACAGGCAATTGCTCGTCTATAGCAAAATCTTCCGCGGCTTTCTGAATAAAAGCTGGAAGACGCCCAGGCGTAATAATATCAATGTCGTTTGTTACACGAGAAATAACTTGCAGGAGGCTCAAGGCAGCGCCCCCTACGATGGTGGCTTCAAAGGTATAGTTTCTTACCGCTAGATATTCATCAAACCGTTTCACTACATCTATGACTTCCATTTTTTCCACCCAAAAGTATTGTATTATACCATATATTGTATGATACAATACTTTTAAGAAGGGAGCAAGATCCACATAACACGCTTAAATCGCAGGATCTTTTAAGAAGCTCTACCCAAATCGAACTTGAAGCTCCGCTAAGGTCTCTTTCTCAATCTTCGGATATAAAATCTCCGGCTTTTGCACACGACAGGTTTCAAGCCCAGAAAACGAACCCAGCTCATGCCAAGATACCGTCTCCGCCTCGAAGAAAGCCAAAATTTTCCTCGTTGTGTCTGGCATATAAGGTGCAAGCAGAATGGCCAAGTCACGAATGGTATACACCAACGCTGAGACTACTTCGTGAGCTGCTGCCCGGTCTTCTTTGATTTTCTTCCATGGCTCATGCTCTTGAAAGAATTGATTGGCACGAGCTCCAAGCGCTACGATAGTATGCAACGCTTCTTTCAGTGCTACTTTTTCTAGCAGCGCAGTGATCTTTGCTTCTCGCTTTCGCACATCATCCAAAAAGTCTTTGACGAGAAGAGAGTTTGAAATATCGAGAACCTGTCCTTCAAAATGCTTATCAAGAAAGGACAGCACTCGATTCACCAAGTTGGCGACCGTATCGATAAACTCCCCATTCACTCTCTGCCGAAAATCTTCCCAATAAAAAGAGGCATCCTGTTTTTCCGGACGAATCGAGAGCAAGTAATATCTCCAGAGATCAACAGAAATTCCCAGCTCCATCACATCTTCTCCAAATACCCCTCGATTGTTTGATTTGGAAAATTTTTTATCTTCGTAGTTCAGATACTCCGTGGAGTTTAAATGATGCACCTTTGTCCAATTTTCAGAAGTGGCCAATTGCGTGGCAGGAAACAATACGGAGTGAAACAGAATATTGTCCTTCGCCATGAACTGATAGAGCTCTGTATGCTCCGGGTCTTTCCACCAAGATTCCCACGTATCTGGCAACGCTTTTTTCGTAATCGACACATATCCAATTGGCGCATCAAACCATACGTAGAAAACCTTGTTCTCAAATCCTTTGTATGGAACAGGAACGCCCCATTGTAAATCTCGCGTAATGGGTCGATCGTATAGCTCTCCTTGCATCCAAGAGGCAGTAAATGAACCGGCATTTTCCGTCCACTCCCCTTTTGCTATGGACTCTGTTTGCCAGGCTGCCAATTTTTTTTGCAACTCTGGCAATCGAATATACAAATGCTGCGTCTCTCGAACTTCTGGGCTAGAATTACAAGTTGCACACAGCGGGTCTACTACATCAAGACCAGACAGCAACTTTCCACAATGATCGCACTGGTCCCCACGCGCTGCATTACTTTTACAATGAGGGCAGGTCCCCACAATAAATCGATCCGCAAGAAACGTTGCACACGTTGCACAATAGAGTTGCTCCGAAGATTTCTCACAGATAAGGTCCGGGTCCATATCTGTAAATATTCTTTGCACCACTTCCGTATGAACGGGATCCGACGTCCGTCCAAAAATATCGAAAGAAATTTGAAAAAATTCGTAAATCTTTTTATGAATCGAAAAATAGCGATCGCAAATTTCTTTTGGAGTTACGCCACTCTCGCGGGCTTTTTTTTCTGTTGCAGTTCCGTATTCATCGGTACCACATACATATAGCGTCTCATACCCTCGAAGCCGACAAAACCTTGCGTAGACATCAGCAGAGAGAACACACCCAATTAAATTGCCCAAATGAGGGCTATTGTTCACGTAGGGAAGGGCGGAGGTAATCAATTTTTTTTTCATAACGAGGTATCCATATTCAGCTTGGGGGTGCCTTTCGGTCAAGGGAGATGCCCATACGGCCGAGGCGGTCTGGGTATGACAGAAAGGGCTTCTTCATCGGCGTTCAATATATATAGCAAACCTACTACTGTCGACCCTTTGCCAATAGAGAAGCAAGAATGCTGAGAACCAAACAGCTCAACACCACTAAGAGGGAAACCCCAGTTGAGACAGAAATCCACGGAGCCAAGCACAGCTTACACCCAATGAAGACCAAAATCCCCGCCAAACCGAACCGCAAAAACTGAAAGAAAGAGATAAGACCAGCTAGAGCAAAATATAAAGAACGAAGGCCCAAAATGGCAAAAACATTGGAGGTATAGACAACAAAAGGGTCTGTGCTAATCCCTAAAACTGCGGGAATAGAATCCATAGCAAAGAGTAAATCTGTCGCTTCAATCACAACCAAAGCCAATAGGAGCGGGGTTCCCACCCGACGCCCATTCTCTCGAACGAAAAAATGGTCTTCGTGATATACAGAGGTAAAGGGAAACCATCGGGTAATCTGTCGAACCAAAAAATGCTCCCGTGGGTCCTTAGGCACGCTCTCCCCTATTGCTAGCTTAATCCCAGTCCCAACCAGAAAAACCCCGAACACCCATAAAATCCAATGAAATTGGTCGAGTAAGGCGACCCCGGAAAAAACACAAACCGCACGCATCACAAGAGCACCCAAAACACCCCAAAAAAGAACACGATGCTGCAAAGCGGCCGGCACAGCAAAAAAGGAAAAAACACTAATAAACACAAACAAATTGTCTACACTCAAAGACCATTCCAACAAATACCCAGCAAAAAAGGCAAGACCGGCTTCAGGTCCTGAAAAATGGTACATCCCAGCACCAAATCCAAGGGCTAAAAACGCCCAAACCCCACTCCATCCTAACGATTGACGAAAAGAGACGACCTCACTCCTTCGGTGGAAAAAACCCAGGTCAAGCGCCAGAGCGAAGAGGAGAAAGAGGTGAAAAACCAACCAAGGGATCCATGGATGCGTGATCAAGCGGCTCTCCGCATAACAAGAGGGTTTCAAGAAAACGAGTCGGTAAACAACCAAACGTGAGCAAAGCAGACTCTGTTGCAACCGTCATGGCGCGCAACGTATTCCATATCTCTCGAATGTTACCGTTACGCCAAGGTAACATCAAGATCAGGTTCCGTACTTCAGGCGCCAGAGCATAGGGGGACCCCGACGTATGGGAGCATTCTCTATGAAGCCGAAGGAGCAAATGATCGAGGATTTCCTCTCGCTCTTCCTTGCCTCTGGCACGAAAAGGGGGCAAGTGAATTTCATATCCACGCAGCCGTTGCAGCAAATCGTTGCGAAATCGGCCCTGCGCAACCAAACGATCCAAATCCTCATTTGTGGCAGCCAAGACTCGAATTTGATATGTCTTGGGTAAATACCCCCCAATTGCACGCACCTCCCCTGTCTCCAGCACCCGTAACAACGCCGCTTGTGCCGAAAGCGACAAACAGGCAACCTCATCCAAAAAAATCCAGCCGCGATGTGCCTTTGCCAAAATACCACACCGCTTCGCAGCAGCTCCAGTAAACGCCCCCTTTTCATACCCAAAGAGCTCAGCCTCTAGTAAAGCCTCCGGCATGGCAGCACAGTTCAATGGCAGAAAAGGCATTTGGCTACTCAGCAGACTTTGCAGTAAAGAAGCCACTTGCTCCTTGCCGGTTCCGCTCTCCCCTGTGACCAAGATACTGGAGACAGAAGAGCGCTGAATACGGGACAAAGCGATCCGTAATCCACGCATCCCATCACCCACGGCACAACAAGCTGGTAATGAGCTGAAACGCTGGGACTCCCGCTGACGCAACACCCGCAAACAAATATCTGCCACCCGTGCAGTAAGTTCTTCTGCAGAAAGACTCCCAGGGATCAATTCTGCAACTCCAAGCCCCATCAGAGCAAGCAACCTGGGCAGGGGTTCTGTGTGAAATAGCAAGACAATCTGGCACCCCGGCTGCATCTCCTGGATTTTTTCCCTCCACCCTTCTGCAATCACTCGCTCTGCTGACACCAATAAAATATGGTAGGGGCGCACAGCAAAAGTCTGCCAAAAAGACTCAGCGGTACAAACACGGTCCCATTGCAACGCAACGGACAAACGATCTGCAACTTCTTCGGGGCGAACCGAAAGACCCATTCCATCTTCAACGTGCAGCAAAGACAACAAGAGGGCACCTCACCGGATGAATATTTTCCAACAAAACAACAATTCGGGAAAACTGCTACCATATTGGATGAATATTTTCCAGCTTGGCGCCACCTTCTTCAGACGGCGCCTTAACGAGCAGCCGCGGCAGCAGCGTACTTATCGCAAGACAGGTCACCCAAATACGAGCTAAACCCATAGTCCACAGCCGTTTGAAAAATCTTGCACGAGTGGGTACCCCCATTCATGCTCTTGTCGGCCATCATCATGGCCTCGATCAAATTCTGATAGTCAGCGGAGGGATCAAAAAAGCTCACCGCTAAATAAAGCACCTTGGCTGTTTCGAGGGTCCCCATATCGCGACTGATCGCCCAGATCAAACCTGATACCACCTGAGAAACCCGGTGAAACTCAGTGGGGAAATTCGGCGACCCAAACTTCAACCCTTTGTCTGCACTGCGCAAACAAGCCTGCGAGTTACAAATAGTGCCACCCGCAGGGCATATCGCCTCCCCCAAACAGGGGTTATTGGTTTTCATAAAAACAAATGCGTCTGCTACCCCCTCATGAATGACACTAGAGGGCTCCCCTCGTACTACATTTGTCAAATACCGATAGATCACATGATGACCTAGCTCATGCCCTGGAACCTCGGGACATTCCCGCAAGTGATATAATGCTTTCCCGTCCCCTGTTCCCAAGTGAATTTGCGCAGGGTCAGTGGCTGTCTTAGGTAGATAGAGCGCAGTATTTTGGCTCGATGAGTCCTTCCCCGTTACCAGCACGAGCTTGATTTGGTCTTTGATAAGCGTGTTATCTGCCCCAATTGTCTTATAAAATGCCAGCATGTTGTTCACGTTGGCAAAGAAAGAAGCCTCTGGCTGATTTACATTCTCTTGGGCAAAAAAAGAGTCCTGTGTGTATACACCGATAGGCGAATACACAAATTGCCCTGCCGAATTGTATGCGCGCGCCCGACCATCATCATAGAGGGTTGCAAAATCCGGCGTGCATAGCGTACCCCCATCGCTCATATTCGCAATCGACCTCGCCTCTACCGATATAGAAGCCGGGAATGTCTGGGTCATCACGGTAGTATTAACGGTGCCAGTAAGTGAGAAAAACCGTGAATGTACAGCCAGCACCTGCGCGTCTGTGGCAACGCCATGATAGGGCTGGGGTGAACCTCCGTCTTCCTCCGCTAGCTGCAACCCTTGGGTTTGAGTTTGCGCTGGGCTGAACTCCCCCTGTTCTTTCGGGGTATTGGCCACAAACTCCACATCCCATGCTTGGACCCATTGTCCGTTTTGCCACGCCAAACATGACTTCGAAGAAAACCCGCTTCGGGTGTTGTTCTGCACTTCGAGAAGGATAGTTGCGGCCTCTGTATCAGAGGGATGTAGCTGCAAACGTGCATACAAGAGAGAAAGCGCCACCCCTAGATCTGGCTTTGGTATCGTTTCTGGATGTAGCGGTATGCCTACGTTGGCAGGAACGGAGCGAGTAAGCGTTTCAGAAATCCGAATTTGATCCCCAAAGCTTTGCACATAAGCTGAATAGGGGCAAAGAGCCATCCCATTGGCCAACTGAAAAGTAAAATGTACCCGCTCTCGATAGTCATTGCTGGTATAACTATCCTCTTCTGGCACAACCTGAATCAAGGGATTTGCAATTTTTTCGACCACTGCTGCTTGGGCTTCCTCCACAAATCCGGCCGCTAATGCCAAGCCACTTGCAGCAGCTGAGCTGCTCTGCTTTTTGGCAATCCGATCACAGGTAGGATCGGAAGCAACCACCTGAGAGACAGCGTCCACAGTAGCTGTCGGCTTGTTATTGCACCGCAGCAGAGGGGAAAATGCCAGGAGGAGCAAAAAAATTCTCATGCGGGTTTCCTTTTGGTATTTCCCCCATTATAACTCCATCCCGATGAACCTAGGTGCAACGCTTCCCACTCGCCATAATAGGAACGACCAAAAATGGACCTCACGTCTCTCGTACATATGTGCACTGACTATGAACAACAGATGCTACCGCTCTATGCTGCTGCATCATGGTTTCAACCTGAATCAGAACAAGCGATTCTGTGTCGTTTTGCCGCATTTTTAACCACTCAATCCGAGGCTCTCGCACGCACAGCCTGGGCAGGACACATCACCGCATCTGCTCTGTTGGTCGATACGGCACAAGAGCGAGTGGCGCTCACCCATCATGGCAAGCTTGGAATGTGGTTGCAGTTTGGGGGGCATGTAGAAGCTGAGGATGCCTCCTTGCTCGAGGCGGCAAAACGAGAAACACGGGAAGAGTCTGGTTGTTCAGATTGCGATATACTTTCTGCCCCTTATGGCCACCTCCCCCTTGATCTTGACATTCACGCTCTCCCACCGTTGGGTAAAGAACCCGCTCATTTTCACTTTGATGTACGATTTTTACTTTACACATCGCAAAGCGACCTTATGGTGTCTCCTGAGTCCAACGAAGTACGATGGTTTTCCTTTTCCGAAGCTTTTGAGCTGGTGCAAGAGCCCTCTCTTCGACGACTTCTTCAGAAGACACTGTGGCTGAAAGGCCGAGTGGTGTAAGTTGACAGCGTATCCGAATTTCAGACTGAGAGGCAAAGACCGTGTCTTCCGCATATTATGAAAAACTGGGGGTCTCCAAAAACGCCTCCGACGATGAAATCAAAAAAGCTTATCGCAAACTGGCTCTGCAGCATCACCCAGACCGCAATAAGGGGGACGCACAGGCAGAAGCCAAATTCAAAGAGATCAGCGAGGCCTATGCGGTACTTTCCGACAAGGAAAAACGCAAACAATACGATACGTTCGGGGAGTCAGGCTTTCATCAACGCTACTCCACGGATGACATTTTCCGCGGAGCTGATTTTAGCTCTATTTTCTCCGAGTTCGGCATGGGCGGAGGAGGATTTGAACACCTTTTTGGAGGCATGTTTGGTGGTGGCAACCCTCGTCGGAGTGGAGGAGGGGGGGGCTTTCAACAGCAGCGCTCTATGAAGGGCCAAGACGTAGACTACACGTTACAGATCGGGTTTGAAGAGGCCTATCGCGGCTCTCAACGGCAGGTCGACTTCCAGCTTTCTAATGGCTCTCGCCAAAGCCTTCGAGTCAAAATCCCTGCAGGAATGAAAGAGGGGGGCAAACTGCGCGTCCCAGGTAAAGGCGCTGCCTCTCCTCACGGCGGAGAACCGGGTGACCTCTTTGTTCAGGTACAAATCGCCTCTCATTCTCTCTTTACCCGAGAGGCGGATGATCTCTATGGCAGTCTACCGCTTAAAATTTCAGAGGCTCTCCTGGGAGCCACCAAAGAGGTGCAGACGCTAGAGGGAGAAAAGAAAGTCAAAGTCCCAGCCGGGGTAAAAGCGGGAACCAAAATTCGACTCAAAGGCCTTGGCTTTCCAAAAGTAGGTAAGGGCGAGGAAAAAGGAGACTTTTATGCCGTGGTAGAACTTGCGCTTCCCAGCTCTCTCACCTTGGAGCAACAGGCTGCCATTCAACATCTACACAATGTGGGATTGTAGCTTTTTTATAGAGCTGTTTTTTGCGGAAACTTTGCAGCTGGTTCCGTAAAAAAGCCCTCAATGAGAAGAAGCCCCCGGCGTATACCGATCCAAAAACATACGGATACTCCCCCACTTCACCTTTCCCTCTACTTGCAAGAGCGGGTGATTGGGGTGTTTTGTTGCAATCCAGCTGTACACATCACCTTTTTGCTGAAGCTCTTTTCCCATATAGGTGTGCATTTTAAGCTTCACAGCCTCGATCTTTCCGATCGGAAGCGACAAGGTCTCAAACAGCACAGGCTCTGCTTGCAGCGTCCAGTTTTTGGCTGAAGAGTAGGCCAGGATAGCGACCGGTTTGTGCAACTCAAAGGCAGCCGTGCGCAGCTTATAGAATCCACTCAACACATCGGTGGCCCCTCGTTCCAAAAAATGCGTCTCATGCTCTTTGGGTTTTTCATTGGTCTGGATCTCCTCTAAGGCAGTGCAAGCAAGCTGAGAAAAGGAAAAGAGCTTGTCTTCTTTAAACTCCGAAAAAAGCGGTGGCTTCCGATATTCGGATCCATGAAACCACGAAGCAGCAAAGGTCCCTGCCTGGCTATACGCCTGGGTCAGATAGCGTGCGATATAGATTCCATTGAACCAATCCCCTGTAATCGCCTCCGAAGTAAAGACTTGGTGCCACTCTCCCTCTCGCAATACAGGCTCCAAAACCCGCATGGTATGATCCCCCGCATGGATCCCCGACCAATACGCAGCATAGTGGGCCACCTCACCAGCCCCATAGGGCATCCCTTTATACACAGCTGTTTTCACAACCCTTTTACTGGAGCCAGTCATCGCAGACGGGCAATGTTCAGGAGGAGTTGCAGGGGCCGCTGTAACGCTGAAAAAAGAAGAGAGTAGAGATGCGGAAAGAAAAAAATCAGCCAGCCACTTGAATTTACTTGCCTTGTTCATGTAAGATCTCGTTTCAAGGTTGCTTCTCTCATTTCGCGCAGATCCCCCTTTCCATATTGCAATAAGGGTTGATCTTTCCCTTCCGCCATGGTAGCGAGGACCGTCGTATTTTATCAGTAAATAGGGATTCTCCCTAGGTATTGATGTCAGCCGCTTGGGGCATAACAGGAGTCGTCACAGTATTATGAGTTTATCAGGAGCAAAACTAGCTGGAATCGGAAAAGTCACATGGGAAGATGAAGATACCGATTTCAATCTCGAAGGTCACGAAAACCAGGAATTTGCAGAGCTTTTAGAGCAAAGTTCTGTAGGGTCTGGGATTAAAGAAGGGACCATCGTACAAGGGACCGTCGTTGGCATCGGAGATGATGTAGTCCGCATCGATATCGGACATAAAGCAGACGGCGAAGTGCCTTTGGCTGAGTTTCGCAAACCGGACGGTGAACTCACCATTCAAGTTGGCGACAAAGTTGAAGTGTACCTCGACAGCTTCGAAGACAACGAAGGCGAGATGGTGCTAAGCCGTGAGCGAGCTGAAATGCTGCGCGCATGGGACCGCATCTCTGACGCCTACGAGAAGAACGAAGAAGTCGAAGGGATGATCATGGCCCGCGTCAAAGGCGGCCTGTCTGTGGATATCGGCGTGAAGGCCTTCCTTCCCGGGTCTCAAGTAGACCTTCGCCCGGTTCGCAACTTAGACAAATTGATCAACAATCGCTTCTCCTTCCGGATCATCAAGTTCAACAAAAAACGCGGCAACATCGTATTGAGCCGTCGCGTTCTGTTGGAGCAAGATCGCGAGAAGTTGCGTAGCGAAACCCTACGTAACCTCAAAGAAGGCGCCATCCTTCGCGGAATTATCAAAAATATCACCGACTACGGCGCATTCGTAGATCTGGGCGGTATTGATGGTCTTCTGCACATCACGGATATGTCTTGGGGCCGCATCAACCACCCATCTCAATTGTTTGAAGTGGGCCAAGAAGTGGAAACCAAGGTGTTGACCTATGACGAAGCGCGTCAAAGAGTTTCCTTGGGCTACAAGCAACTCCAAGACGATCCTTGGGCACAGGCCGCCAGCAAATATGCTGTCAGCGTGAAAACCAAAGGTACTGTGGTCAGCTTAACTGATTACGGCGCATTTGTAGAGTTGGAAGACGGCATCGAAGGCCTCATCCATATCAGCGAAATGTCCTGGTCTCGTCGTGTACGCCACCCATCTAAGTTGGTTTCTATTGGCGATGAAGTCGAAGTCATCGTATTGGCCATCGACCTCGAAGCCCGTCGCATCAGCCTTGGCATGAAGCAGATGGAGCCGAATCCATGGGAACTGATTAAAGAAAAATACCAACCCGGCGACATCATCCGCGGGAAGGTTCGCAACATCACTGATTTCGGTGTATTTGTGGGAATCGAAGAGAACATCGACGGTCTGATCCACATCTCCGACATCAGTTGGACAGAGCGAATTAAGCACCCAGGCGACTTGTACAAGAAGGGCGACGAAGTCGAAGCCAAGATTCTACAAATCGACTCTGAAGGCGAGAAGTTCTCCCTCGGAATTAAGCAACTCACCGAAGATCCTTGGGTAGCAGCCGCTCGCGACTTTACCCCCGGCACCAAAGGTGAGGGGAAAGTCACGAAGCTCACCGACTTTGGCGTATTCGTACAATTGGTTCCCGGTGTAGAAGGCATGATTCACATCAGTGAACTCGATGCTGAGACCGTAGAGAAGCCAGAGCAAGTAGTCAAAGAAGGCGACTCTGTAGAGTTCGTAGTGTTGTCTTCCGATGCTACTGAGCGACGATTCTCCCTCTCTCGCAAGGCCCACATTAAAGGCCTTGAAGGCGATTCCCTCAAAGAATACCTTCATACTGTAAAAGAGCCGCAAACTGCATTTGCTGATGCATTTAACTTGGCTACCAAGGAAAAAGCACCTGGCTCAGAGGAAACTGTAGAAGCCGCAAAAGAGTAACTCTCTTCGGCCTCTCCAGCAAAAAAGGCGGCTCTCCTTCGGGACAGCCGCCTTTTTTATTTCTCTTTCTTTTTCTGTCCATCCGCCTGCTTTCTACTGTTGCCCACTTTTTTACATCAAAAGTGGATAGAGAGACCGCGATAAGCAAACAAAAAACTGCCGCTAAAAGCACAGCCAAGAGACTGGGCCAACGCCCTCATCCAATTATAGAATATAAAAAATCTTGGGGCTGAAGTAGCTAAGATCGGCTTTGTTGCCTAATGTAGATTTTGGATGAGGATTCCCCTTCAGTAGAGTTTTTATGTCATTGGAACTGCAATAGACAGACCCATCCTGGTAAATTGATTCAAGATAGATATTTTAGTCGCAACCTCTCGGATCTGCCTTGATGATTGTCTCGATTGTAAATGCCCTCCAAAGATTCGTTTGAACCGAGAGAAGACG
>CANIBL010000022.1 GCA_947466225.1 Deltaproteobacteria bacterium | reverse complement strand
GGGTGCCCCCGGCAGGGACTTTTATCTATGAGTCAAGTGAGAAACCCAGGCGGGGAAACCAACTGCGTAGTTTTCCCCGTACCCCTTCCTTGCATCCACATACGCACCAGAGATTTTTTTTTGCCTACAGTGTAGGGAGGAGATTTTTTTGGTGTTACAGGTGTTACAGTGTTGCGGCCTTAATATCTAAGGGAACTATCTGTAACACCCAAGCGTTTAAAAAAATCAGATGGTGTTACAGGTGTTACAAAATGAGTTTTATTCGTCATAGTTATCCACTGTTTTTTTCGCAGCGATTTTAAGTTCTTTGATTGAGATTATTTTTTTGATATTCCGTTTTTCAATTAAAACATAATTTCCTTGTATATTTCTTGTGCTGCAAAAAGATTGTACAGCGATTGAAGTTGTCTGTAATTTTTCGGCAAGCTCTTCAAAAGTATACATCTCATCTGGTTTGTTCTTTAATTTTAGTACACGATACACCCAATCTGCAGGGGGTCTCCCCATCACGCGCTTCTTCATTTTATCTTCTCCAGGAAAATCTATTGACTTTAACTTGGGCGCAAGTGAAAATTTCCATAGAACAATCGTACACAAAAAAAATCATATGCGAAAGAGGAGGTGGAGTCAGAAGACATTTGTGCGGGAGTACAAAAAAAGAGGGCCCACCGAAGTGAGCCACAGCTAGAAACCTAAGCATTTTCTACTGTAGCTCCTCGGCGGGTGTCCGTAAAGGGATTTCTTTGCCCACTACGCGACCCCTGGGTTGACTACCCTGATTCGCCTCCTTCTCCCCCTATTTTTATCAAAAAATCAAAACCTATTCTGATGGGAGAATATTTCTATGGGTATGTTTACCTTAGAAAATGAGCCGCGCTTTGCCTTGGAATCTTTCTGCGAAGATTTTGCCGCCACCTTGAATGCTGTCCCTGATAGCTATACAGAGATGGCCTTTGCACCGCCAGATGGCTCAGCCTTTAATCTAGCCATGTATTTTTCTCCGATTACCACAGAGGATCTGTATCGCGCCATGGAGGAAAGACGCAATGTGTCCTTTCTCAACGGCTGCAAAAAAAACCAGATGTTGGTCCAACTCAATGGCATGCAAAAACGGGCAGCCAAAAACAGCGCCATTGCTGAGAAAAACATCCTGAGTTTTGATGCAGATTGTAAGGATTTTATCCCAGATTGGGCCTCGCTCTCTCCCAAAGAAAAGCTGGCACAAGCCAAAGCCCTCTACAAAGCGTTATGTTTGAAGATCGAAACACACAACCTCCCCCTGTGGCTCTTGGTTTACAGCGGAAATGGGTTTCACTTTCACTTCAAAACCTCGATCCCTGTATCCGTTTCTCCCCACTATAAAGAGTTTTACCTTTCGATTTTGGCCTATCTGCAGAGCACGCTGAATCTCGTCTTCGATACCAGCTGCTCCAATCCAGCTCGATTGATGCGATTGCCTCTATCCACCAACTGGAAAGAGGCCAAACAGCCTATTGAAACGCAGGTATTTTCCTACAATCCTGATGCAGATGCAGCCTCTTTCTTCCTGCCTTTTTGGCAGCAAGCCAAGATCTCTCCTCCTCCAACCAAAGGAGAGCGGCATACACTCCTAGAAAAACTCTCGTTAAAAGAGGTACTCTCGTTCTTTCACTATGAGAAGTTTGCTTCCTGGCAAGAGACAACAGATAAAATTCTATGCTCGAGCCCTTGGAAAGAGGACAAAACCCCAAGCTTTTACTTCTGCCAAACGAAGAAGCTGTTCTGTGACTTCTCTACAGGAAAAGGCGGGGATCTGTTCACCCTCATCGCAGAGCTAGCCCAGGTTGACTGCAAAAAAGAGTTTAAAACAGTACTGCAGTACTCGAAGAAAATTCTGGGGATTTCTACGTCACCTGTAAAATCTTCCCAGGCACAAGGTAGCTACACCCTCAAGGAGTCTGGGGTGTGGTTTCGAGAAGCCAGCGAGGAAGGCCAAGAACAGGGCATCTGGGTATGTTCCTACCTCGAGGTCACCGGCTATACGCGAGATACAGCCAATATGGCCTGGGGACGCTTGCTGCGTATGCGAGACGCCGATGGACAGGAGAAAACCTGGGCCATGTCCATGGAGTATCTCGCAGGCGATGGATTGGAGCTGCGAAAAAAGCTCCTTCATATGGGGGTACGACTCAACCTCTGTCGATATGCGCGGCATCATTTATCCGCTTATATCCTCACCATGGAAGCCACAGAACGACTTCGGTGCGTATCGCGTATCGGATGGATGCAAAATCGCTTTCTTTTTCCCGATAAAGTCTATAGCCAAAATACCTCAGAAGAAGTGCTGTTCCAAAGCGAGTTTGACTGCAGCACCTTCTCCACAGCAGGCAGCCTTGTCCAGTGGCAAGAAGAAGTTGCTCAGTATTGTGTAGGAAACAGCCGACTGCTGCTCAGCTTGTGCACAGCCTTTGCCCCACCGTTGCTGCACCTAACCGGAGAGGAAAACTTTGGCATCCACCTCGTAGGACCTTCCTCCATCGGAAAAACCATCGCTCTCACAGTGGCAGGCAGTGTATGGGGCGGAGGAAAATTGCGCGGCTATGGATCTCGTTGGAGAGCGACTGTCAATGGTCTCGAAGGGCTGGCGTACAAGCACAATGATGCCCTCTTGGTCCTGGATGAACTTGCAGAAGTGTCGCCCAACGAAGCAGGCAATGCCTCGTACATGCTGGCCAATGGCTCTGGCAAGGTACGAGGCACCAAAGACGGGGGCATGAAGGAGGGAAGCGAATGGAGACTGGTTTTTCTCTCTGCGGGAGAAATCGATCTCGTTACCCATATGCAAAGCATTGGGGAAAAAACCAAGGCTGGACAAGAAGTCCGCATGATCTCTCTCGAAGCAGATGCGGAGAAAGGCCTTGGTATTGTAGAGGCACTCCATGGGTTTTCCTCCTCTGCTGAACTGGTGGATCACTTGCGAGCTACCAGTTTGAAGCACTACGGCACACCCATCCGACGGTTTATCGAGCAGTTGGTCGCAGATCCTGACATAGCCCAAAAGTTTCAACAAAGTTTGGTTCGGTTCAAAGAACGCTTTTCTCACCGATCCTTGCACAGTCAACAGATACGCGTTCTATATCGGTTCCATCTCTTGGCCTTTGCAGGAGAGCTTGCCTCGGCCTATGGGGTGCTTCCATCAGCCAATGTGGAAGCCGTTATGGCAGCGCTCTATGAAACCTGGCTTTCGAGCTATGCAGGAGATGGGAACCTCGAATCTCATCGCATCTTGATGCAAATTCGCACTTTTCTGCAACGCTATGGGGTCACTCACTTTCCCGATCTGGCTGATGGGTCTCAGGTGCAAAAATGCTTTGGATTTCGCAAACGAAATGCCCAAGGAGAGTACGACTGGCTGATACCAAGCGAAATCTTTCGAGAAGAAGTTTGCCAAGGGTATGACATGAAACGGGTGCTGATCGTTCTCAAACAAGCTGGCTATCTAATTTCCAATGGAACCAAAAGTAGCCGATCAGAAAGGATATCGAATCTAGGGGTAATTCGTGTGTATCAAATCGCATCCAGCATCTGGGGGGCCTGATTTGTAACACCTGTAACACCATCTGATTTTTTCAAACGCTCGGGTGTTACAGAAATATCTTTACATATTCGAATTGTAACACTGTAACACCTGTAACACCGACTTTTTGGCTCCTTGCATTTTCGATAACAATTTTTTTTCTGGTGCGTATCTAGTCACACACGATGAAAGGTTTTTTATGAGAAAAGAGCTTTTATACACCCGTACCGGTACCTATTACTCCTTCGCCTACTACGACAGCACGACCCAAAAACCCGTTCGGTTGCAAAAATCCTATATCCGAGAACGATTCGGAAAGGATATTACAGAGATGAAAGAAGCGGAAAGTATTCGAGAACTCTTGGAAAAAGAGAGACATTCTCGCGTGAATGAGAAAAAACTGCGACTCTCGTGGGATTCTCTATCAACGGATTTTTCTCAATTGGTTGCTGACTACCAGGCATACCATCGCAAAACAGCACCCAATTCCTACGCTACCACCATGCACTACCTGCGGCATTACGTATGCTACTACTTCCTACAGATCCAAAAATGTGAGGAGCTCGACCAATGGGCCCTGCACTATGACGGATTTCGAGAGTGGCTAGAGGATCAGGCTACAGTGATCAAGAATGCGAGTAAAAAACTCTCTTATAACTCGAAAAATCACTGTATCCATGCTCTCAATACGTTTATGCGGTTTCTACACCGGAAGCGCACTGTGATGCACTTTATTGCCTGCAGTCGGTTTCCCGACTATCAGCTCAAGCAAAAAAGCGTGGATGATATTATCTCCATGGAAGAGATGGAAAGAATCTATGCCCATCTCAAAGCCAAGGGTTTACATAAGGAGGCAGTATTTTGGAGGCTATTGTTCTTTACTGGTATGCGGTTCAATGAAGCACGTGGCGTGAGCTTGGAGAACATCTATGAAGGCGAGATCGAGGACAAAGTATTTGCCAAACGACTGAAGGATAACCAAATCTCTCACGTGGGGTACCTGGTTCTGGAGAGCCAACCGGTGAAAAAGACCCTGTCAATCCGTGGCGTAAACGGTGAAGTTCTCCGCAAGCCCCTCAAAGGCCGCAAGAAGATCGACGAAAAGTCAGCTCGTACGATCCCCATTGTAGATTCTCTCTTATGGCGAGAGCTCGCGGCCCTTTACAATACGGAGATTGGGAAATTTCAAAGCCGGCTATGGGGAGAAAGTATATCCAATTACCTGCTGTTTGAGGGGGTAAACCGAGGGGTTTTGGAGAAAGTGTATCGAGAATTGCACATTCCTTATCATAGCCCTCATTGCTGCCGGCACACGCGAGCTACTCTGCTGATTGGAGAAACGGGAGATCCGATTTTGACGAGAATGTGGCTGGGACACACCTCCCAACGCGTACTGGATCGATATGTACATGTGTACCAATCCTGCGTACGGAAAGCGAAAAAGGGGGATAAACAGATGACTCGGATTGAACTGTAAGGTCCTGTCGGGATTTCTGACATCGCGGCTTCCATCGTGGGGGATCCCCGACGCTCACTTCGTTCGCTGGGGATGACGGAATGCGCCTTGAACACTGGGGATGACGGAATGCGCCTTGAACACTGGGGATGACGGAATGCGCCTTGAACACTGGGGATGACGGAATGCTTCCTTCGATGCAATTTCCTCTTTCCGTCATGCCCAGGCCGAAGGCCGTATGGGCATCTCCCTCGATCGTGGACAATGACGAAATATAGATAAAATGAGTAATAGAAAATGGTAGGGCTATCCAGATTCGAACTGGAGACCTCTACGATGTCAACGTAGCGCTCTAACCAACTGAGCTATAGCCCTAAAGGGGGGATTCAATCCGAAGAAATTCGGCAAGAAAGTGAGGGGAACCTACCCTGACATCCAAGCTTTGTCAAGCTCAAGCCGGAAAAAGGGAGCTTGCAAATTGCGCTGCGTCGAAAGGTCGCAGGTCCACGGCTTTTTCCCCCACTCCAATAAAGCGAATGGGCAGATGAAACTGATCTGCAATACTCAACAGCACCCCGCCTTTAGCCGTTCCATCTAATTTCGTCACAATCAGGCCAGATAGCGGCACAATCTCTTGAAACGCCTGCACCTGCGCCACCGCATTTTGGCCTGTGGTAGCATCGATCACCAACCAAATTTCATGGGGCGCTTCTGGCATCGCTTTGGAAATCGTGCGCCGGATTTTCCCTAGTTCTTCCATAAGATGAGTTTTGTTGTGCAAGCGCCCTGCCGTATCGATTAGCAAGACATCGGTTTTTTTCGCTACAGCAGATTGTACTGCATCAAAACACACCGCCGCAGGATCGCCACCTTGCTGGTGCGCTACTACTTTCACATCAAGGCGCTGACCCCACACCTGGAGCTGTTCAATGGCAGCCGCTCGATAGGTATCCGCTGCACAAAGCAAAACGGATTTATCTTCCGCAAGAAAGTGGGCGGCAAGCTTGCCGATACTGGTGGTTTTCCCCACCCCGTTCACTCCGACAATCAGGAAAACGGTGGGCATCCCTGCCGCTGTAGCCTCATTCCAGGGCTTATCCAGCGTAGTAAACAGAGCCTCTGTCTTCTGCCGCATCCATCCGCGAATTTCTCCCTCAGAAATCTGGCTCCCCTCCGGCCGTTGAGCGCGGATGTATTCCATCATACTCGCCGTCGTACGAACCCCCACATCCGCTCTGTATAGAAGCTCAGAAAGCGCCTCTAATGTAGCGGCATCAATTTTCCGCCCTTCCACAAAGAGCGCCCCCAACCCTTGGAGCCATTTGTCGCGGGTTTTACTCAGCCCCTGATATAAATTTTGCAGCCACTGGGTCGGTTGCAGACTGCGAAGTGCAGCCACATCCTCAGAGCCCTCTGGTGTTGAGACGGGCATTTTAGGCTTTTTTTCTGCAGAAACAGGCGGTTCTTGCTTCGAAGCACCGTCAGCAGCGGCTACAAGTCGCCAAAAACCGACTCCGACCAATACCAGCAGAACGGTACATCCTCCACATGCGACCCAAGCGCCAACTGGAGATTCAATCAAAGTCAAAAGTGAAGCTCGGTCCATCGCACTCTCTTTCCTCTTGTAGCGGTTGCCAATACAAAAGCGATCGGTATATCCTCAAAAAACGCTTCATGGTACGCTACCTCGCAACTCCGAGCAATTATAAGATGAGGATCAAAATTTTTCACTGGACGATTTCATTATTGGTGGTTTTTTGGGCTGCAATTACCACTTTGACCACCTGTTTTGCAGCCTCAATGGAGCAAAAAACCCTTTCGGTAGAGGCTACCTGGGAAGCCCATGTGGGCCAATACCGAAAGGGACACAACCTAGGCATTGCCCCCATTCTCTCCACAGGGCTTTGGCAAGTAGAAGTACCAAGTCAGAATGGAACGCAGGTTATGGCATCTCAAAGCTACGGCGTAACCATTCAGTATAGCTATCATTTTCAGCTATACAATGGGTTCGGCTACTTTCTCGGCTCCTCGTTTGGATATTTACAAGAAATGGGACGGCACACCGATGAGGGCTTTCGCCCCACTTCGACCTGGCAGCTTCCCGGTTTACAGGCTGGCCTAAGCGTGAATGTAACCCCCCGCATCCGAATCGCAACTGGGGCAGATATTCATATGGAACGAATGGAAGCTTTTACGGTACGGAATAACGGAGAAGATACCAAAATCTACGCTACCCTCCGTACATGGCCGGATCGATTTGTCATGGTGGACCTGTTTTACCAGCTGCGAATGGCAGTGCGGTTAGAAGCCCATCAACGCACCTTGGGCTATCAACCCCCCAGGAACTCTGCGGGGAAGCCCACCGACATCAGCTTGCATAAAGAAGATCGATGGTTAGGACTGGGGTTGATTTTTCACGATTTATAATTCTTTAGGAAGAAAATGGGATTCTCTCGCTACATGTTATCCATATGCATCAGCCTACTCCTTGTGGGATGCGTCACCTTTCACTCAGAAAACCCTGTGGTGGAACGTAACAAGCGCTATCGCCCGACCTGGGTCGAGCAAGAGCCTGGCATGGTATCAGGAGACAAGCCCCATTTTCGCTATTTTCTACATCGCAAAAAAGGGCAGCCAGACCTTTTGCGCGCCATCAAGCAAACCGAGTGGGAAGGCAAACATCGCTTTTCTCAACAGGGTGCCTCGGCATCCGGCACCACCACAGAAGATCTATATTATGAAGGCAGAGTAGATACCGCATCACGTCAGAAATGTTTTGATGTCTATATCCTCCTCGCCTCTCCAATATCTTCCCGGTGAGACTTATGCAGGAAGAATCGCGTATGCAACGTATTGAGCCTGAAATTGAAGCAGAAGTTACCGATGGAGTCCCGTATATCTACGCGCCGCCTTGGTTGCTCTCTGCCCCCTTTGAGACAGGAAACCCAACACCCTCCCTTGGCATGTTCCCCTATTTTCAAGAGCAGGAGCATGCAATTCTGTTGCTACTTCTCTCCGATTTACAACGCCAACTTTTACACCCAGCTGATTCTACACTCTGGGAAAAAGAGTTATTACCTCTTACTTTGGATACAAAGCGGTTGCTTCGCTCCATTCCCAATCGACATCCCAGTGAAGAAGTTCTGTTTTGGCGTGTGGTAAGCACACTGGGGTACCTTCAATTGCTGTTACAAGAAGCTGGAGCAGCTCCCAAAACCATTCCTCTCTTTCAAGCGCCTACAATACAACAGTGCCACGGTAAGCACTTTGAGATGACCTTGTTGGTACCCCGAGAAAATATCCCCTTCTTGCTGGGTGTCTACTCTGGTTACACTCCTTTTTTCTCTTCTCGCGAACCTGTGAGGTTGCCTCCGCAATCTCCCTTTTACATTTGGAAGCCCATTTGGTTAGATTTTTCTCACGGAGAACGTAAGTGGTACCTGCATTTTCTGTTTCACTGTCAGCAACCTGACTCTTTGTTAGATATGAATGGGGCTCATGCAAGTGAGTGGTCCACCTTTTTTTCTCCCACTGTGATGTCCACCAAGAAGAAATCGTTGCTTACCCAGTGGAGATCTTTTCAATCCTTTACCCGTCGATTGCACGATCATGGCTTTTTATCTACACTGGAAGTAGAAGACAGCACCTACTTGCCTTTTTCCCATCAAGAGGCTCAGATCTACTGGCAACGCCCCGTTTCGACCTTTGAAGAGCAAGGCAGTCGATACTTTTGCCAGCGAGTTGCTTATCTCGAAACCCTGCGTTTCTTATCTTCATCTCGATTGCTTACCCAACTAGGCAAAGGAATACCCGCTCCTTATCTCAAGATGGTGAAAGAACATGTGCTGGGCTCCTTGCGAATGAAGGGTACCAAAACCCTTCTCTCTCACTTTATTTTGCTTGAAACGGGGGTTTTACTGCCCTCCATATTGCTCTTCTTAGAATGGGTCCTGCGCATGCATCCGGAGCATGCACTTCCGCTGCCGCCTATTATGCGAGACTGGATGCAAGGATGTAATGTCGAAGCTCTGTTCCAAGAACCCATTGTGTGTGTGGAGAGTTTTCAAGAGCGATTGGAAGATGCACCCGCAACCTGGTTAAGCTGGATCCAAGAGCTTCCCACGTTTACCCTGGCTCGGTCGATGCCAGAGGAGACTGTACGAGAAAACCACACAGAGAAAGAAGAAATACCGATCGTGGTTTCTTCTCCTCCAAAAGAAAAGCTAGATCGAGCACAAACGAGAAAAGAACTAGAAGGGATGCGCACGCGCTCGCAGACGACTTATTTGAATCTCTACAAGACGTATCTGATGTCCTTAGATCCAAAATCTCGACAGCTAATCGCTACCATCAAAGAGCAACTCAAGCCGAAGGCTTTTGAGGAGCAAATCGCACAACGGCTGGTGAGCTATATGGTAGATCATCCCCACAGCTGGAAGTCATAGCTTTTTCAATTGAATTACAGCATGTTACATTCCTATTTTTTGTAGATGCTGTAACTTTGTTCCCAGGCAATTTAAAAATGCAATGTCCTACGGCGCCAAATACCCGTAAAAGTACCCGGTCGGGGCTGTGACATAGAGCGTATGGTGGGAGGGAACGTAGACTGGGGTTGGTGCAAGCGCCCCCTCTAAATCCTCAGTCCAATGTATAGCACCACCTTGAACCTGGAGCGATGTAACTTTCCCTTCAGTTCCGATAGCGTATAAATACTTCTCCCCAATGGTGAGGCTAGCGGGTACATACCCCAACTCTGTCTCCCACAATCGAGATTGGGTTTCTGTATCGTAGGCAGCGACCATACCTTCCAGCGTACCGACGTAGTAGCGATTTTCTCGAAACTGCGCTGTTGTGGCATGCCCTCCCTTTTCCGCGGAAATCCATGGTTGCGCGGCTTGTGTATCCACATGCAGTGTACCGATAAAACCATCATTTCGGGTAAAGAGCAGCTCTTTACCTTTCAGCAAGAGCATCTCGCCTAGGATATCGGAAAAATGATGCTGTCCCGTTTGCGCCGTAGGAAAAGGATTCTGCTTCCATAGAAGATTGCCCGTTTCAACCTGAATCGCAAGGATTTCTCCATCAGCAGATCCAATATAAATACGATCTTCAAACAAGACCGGAGCAGCCAAACCACGCAGTGTCAAATCACGAAGGGAGCCCAAGTTTGCTATCCATTCCACTTTGCTCGTTTGTAGATTCAAGGCATAGAGATTGCCGGTTGCCGTGGAGACCAGCCATTTCTCTTGGGCGCGTATCATTTTGCGATTGGCATAGGCATCTAACGTCGCGGTCCAGGCAATAGCCCCCGAAACCAAGTCAACTTTTACTACCGACCCATTGCGAAAGGAAAAAAATACCCACTTGTTCTCCACCACAACCGGCTCTGTGGTGAGCCCCCCTGCATTTGGAATGGTCCAGCGAACCTGAAATCCTTGCAGAGAAAGAGCCCCCACCCATTCTTCACTGAGAGCCCCAATCCACATCTCATGGGCACAGATCCAGCCCCCATACTCGACAAGGGCCAACGGCTTCTGCCGATCTACGATAGAATCTGTCGGGAGCAAGAAGGAATGGGTATGAAACGGCCGCTGTGCTTGTTTTTGATAGAACGTAGGCGTAGAAAAAATCCCCCGCTCCACAGGATATGGAGAGAAACCCAAGAGAAAAGAGACTAGCATCCAGCTACCGGAAAAACGAAACAAATACTGCATGGGAGATTTTCCCTTCCTATTTCCACAAGGCTTTAAGCGCGCGGGCTTTTTGTGCTTCAGGGGCGGTCTCATGTTTGGAAATTAGCGCATCCAACGCCTCGAGGGCTTCTTTTTTCTTTGATGTCGCATAGAGAAGACGGCTTTTCACCAAGAGCACTTCGGGTACAAAACTGTCCGATGCCAATGGAATGGCCTTATCTACTTCTGCCAATGCAGTATCAAATTGCCCTTGCTCCTCGAGCACGGATACATACAGCATACGCACATAGAGCTGATCAAAGGTTTCGCTAGAGGCTGGCTGCAAAATTTCTGCTAACAAAGGAGTGGCTGATTTTACATCACGGTCCTCCAGATAGAGTTTTACCACATGAAGCGCAGCAGCTCGGCCGGCAGCCTCTGTTTTATGCCCCTGGTAAAAAGCCAAGAATTTTTTCGTAGATTCTGTATGATCTGGCTTCAATGCTTCGATTTGTTTCTGCAGTTTTTCTTGATCTGGGGTGAGAGGTGGCTCCTTGGCTGGATCTGCCTTCTCTTTTTTGGGAGCCATGGTCATAAGCTTTTCGTGAAGCTTTTCCCGCTCTTTGTCTGTCTTGTCTGCTTCTTCTCGATACCCTAACTCAATCTTCGCTAGATCTGCTTGTAATTGCAGGCGCTGCTGACCGCGATACCACTGCCATCCCCCAATAGCGGCACCAATACCGATAATGGGAATCAGGGTGAGAAAAATGGGTTTGCGATACAGTAAAGCGCGATCCGCGAGTTTGTAGATCTTGATCTGGAATGTATCGGGGCCTTTGAGGTTTTTCAGCTGATCTTTATGGGTCGACATGGAGAAAAAATCCTTATATCGCGTATGCATCAGGTATAATGAAGGGACGGTGCAGTCGAGTCACATAGGCTGCATCTTAGTACGAGTGTAGGGGGGAAGGGAAATCCTTTTTCGCGCGCCTCGCAAGGGCTGGTCAAATCAGCGCTCTTCTTCTCTTCGAATAAAGCCCATACGGAGGACCTCTGTGCCCCTCATCGCACATTTGATTCGAGAGCGATTGGTATCTCAGAAAGAAGCCAAGCTTCTCGAAAAGTCCGCCCTTTCTCAAGGGTGCACCCTGATCCATGCCCTTTTGGGCATCGGGCTTTTTGCAGAGGCTCCACTGGCAGATTGGGTCGCGGAGCGAACTGGTTGCACGCGACTTTCTCCTACACAAGTGCCTCTTTCCGCGCTCCGTCAAAATCCTCTACTCCCCCTGGCCCTTATGGAAACGCTAGAAATAGTGCCGCTTTCTCTACAGGGCACCACGCTAACTGTGGCCACGTTAGACCCCACAGATCGAAAAACCCGCGCGCATTTGCGGTTTTTCACCCCCTATCGCCTTCAAGCCCAGGTACTCTCCCGCAGCGAAATTACCCATCTTTTGCAACAACTCACCCCAACCTACCAGCCAAAATCATATGAATGGGATGCCTTGCGTACGGCGTTGGCCCAAGAGCGTCGACAGCATGCGGCGGAAATCACAGGGGAGACCAGCACCTTTGCTTGGCTCGACGAAATGGCCGCTGCTGGGCTTTTTACCCCCGAACCAATCCTCGAAAAGCCAACGTCTCCTAGCTTGTGGGAAGAAATCCGCACCGCAGAGGAAACGCCTTCGGTTGCGGAGACACTTTCTTCTTCTTAGGCTGTTAGCTGATTTTTCCCTTGCGCAGAAAGGCGGGTGTGGCACACTGCACAGCTCGTTTCCACTGACCCATTAGGCTTGCGACCGAAGGATTCTCATTCGATGAAAGTACCAAAATCTCTTACCTCTGTAGTGCAGGCTGGAGTCATAACCGAAGTCGTGAGCCGTCTCATGAGCGGAAAAGAAGCCGATGTCTACGTCGTGCTTTGCGGCGAAGTGATTCGTTGCGCCAAAGTATATAAAGATGCAACCCAACGCAGCTTTCGCCATCGCACCGTCTATACAGAAGGCCGAAGCGTACGCAACAGCCGCCGATCTCGCGCTATGGAAAAGAAAACCCGATATGGCAGGGAAGAGCAAGAAGAAGCCTGGCAAAATATGGAAGTTCAAGCATTAACCCAACTCCAAGCTGCCGGCGTTCGGGTGCCTGCAACTTATACCTTTTTGGACGGGGTTTTGCTCATGGAGCTTGTGGTCGACGAGGAGGGAAATCCTGCGCCGCGGCTGCATGATGTCACGTTTACGCCAGAAAAAGCCCGCGAATATCATCTGACTTTGATGCAGGATATTGTCCGTATGCTCTGCGCTGGCATTATACACGGCGATTTATCGGAGTATAATCTGCTTCTAGGTGCCAAGGGTCCCGTCATCATCGACTTGCCTCAAGCGATCCAAGCGTCGGGTAACAACCAAGCCGAACGACTTTTGGCGCGAGATATCCAAAATTTAACACTCTACTTTGGTCAGTTCGCCCCAGAACTCCTCTCGACAAAGTATGAGAAAGAAATTTGGTTGCTGTACAAAAAAGGCAAGTTGACACCGGATACCAAACTCACAGGCCAATTTGAAGAAAGCACCAAACGGGTGAACCTTACCGACCTGTTGCGTACCATTGAAGATGTAAATATCGAAGAACAGAAACGGAAGGAACGACTGTCTTAGAAACTGTCTGAACATTCATCATGGCCATGGCCGCAGGCCGTATGGACATCGCCCTCAATGCGCGATTGTATGAACCAAAGTTCCGTTTGATTTCACCACTTCTCGTCGTACTTCATTGGGATAAAAATGATCCCACGTATCAAGACGATCATGAAATTCAGCCCCCCATTTTTCTGCCCGTATCTGCATCAAAATTTCGCCCAATATATTCTCGCCTTTACTTCTAACAGGAATCTTACCGGTGTTATCTCGATATACAGACCAGTATGTATCTTGAACCGTGCTGGGACGTTCCTCTTCTAAATAAGCACTGCCGGTTGCTTGCAGACGATCAGCTAGCTTTCCATTTGTGAATTTTGCTTCCAAGGCACTTTTCATCTTTGCATTGCGTTGGACATCCCAAGGTTGGTTTGGTGAACCTCTGGGAAATGGGAATGGATCTGTTGGGGTAATCCCGACTAACATTGTAGGCGTGTGGCCCAATGAGCCAAAAAAAGAAGGGCTACGTTGCTTGGTTAGCTGATACGCATCCTCTCCATTGGCCGCTTCAAACATCTCTGCATAGGTACAGGTAGCGTTTGCTAACGCAAGCTGTACCTCCCTAGAAAACAAGGTTTGCTGCGCCATAAGCGCAGCTTTTACCGCATGTGACAATTGCATTGCCCAGATCGCCTCATATTTCATCCCTTGAAAGAGAGCCTCTGAGTTGCGAAACATATAATGCATGCCTTGACTGATGTACGCAATACCTCCGTCCACTTCATAAAAATTTCCCAAGAATGCATTGCCTGCATAGCGGTCTTGGATGGCGGATCCTGCACCGTCTATAGCTTGCATGGTGGGGCCTTCTGCTCCCCCATAGAAGGCCACCCGTTTCGTATAGTCAACTCCAGATTGTTGGGCTTTCCCCGGAGGCAACCCCATCGTACGTACATTCCATTCTTGAGCATACACAGCCACCTCATGACCATGAGCATCGTGAAAAACCTTTCGGTACCACTCTCCAACGCCGGCTTTTGCTCCAAGAGTAGGCGCAGGCGTATGGCCTGAAGGACCAGCAGGAGTGGGCGCCGGCGTATGGCTTGAAGGCGTAGTCGGGACAGGTGCAGTATCCGGGATATGGCCAGAGCCGGAATCAGAAGGAGTTGGCACCGGCCTTGTATGATCTTCTGGCGACGGAACATCAGTCGGGTGAGAAGGGGGGGGAGCAGGGGTAAATGTGGAGCGAGGAGGACTCAAAGCCGGTGCGTCGTCAGAGGAAGAGGAACTAGTTCGACACGCCAGCCCTCCAAATGATATCACAATGAAAAGAAAAAATGGCATATCGCTCCCCTTGCACTAACACACATCTCTCGCCACCAAAGAAACCCTTTTCATTATACAGCGATAGAATGGAATCTATGCATGAAACGACCGGAATCATTACAAATAATCTGACCGCCCCCATGTGACACGTTGATTCACAAGGTAGTTCCAAACCGTTGCCACAGAGATCCCCAATAAATCTGATGCATATAGATTACCGCCATGACTCACGCAAAATTGCGTAAGCGCATAGTTAATCAATGCACCAACAGAGCACACCAGTAAAAATTGCAAAAACCCGATCCACAATGCCTTTTCTCGAAGGGCATAATCATGAAACGTATAGTAGTTGTTGAGAAAAAAATTGGATACCATCGAGAGGAAAATGGCAATAGCAAGAGAAAAGGACTCTGATAGATGCAACTCTTCATGCAAGCCCCATAAAGTCGCAAGATTCACGCCTACACCTGTGACACCCACTGCCGCATAACTAAGAAATCGAAGAGAGACCACACGCCCCAATCGCAATTCCAGCAGGCTAAAGAGAAAATCAAAAATGGTGCTGGTACTCAATTTGCTCACACCTGCTACGCGAGGACGAAACGTATATCCAATTTCTTTGATTTTCTTTTCCTTCGAACGATGCAAAATTTCCAACAAAATTTTAAATCCTCGGGGATTGATTTCCGACTCGATTCGAGTAAAGAGCTCCCGTCGTATGAGAAAGAATCCGCTCATCGGATCTTTGAGCGGCGTAACCAAAAAGATTTTAGCTAACATCGTCGCAATATTGGATACCCCCCGGCGCAACCAACTCCAATTCTCAATGCTACCGCCTTCTACCTTACGAGAGCCCACCACCAAATTGGCTTCCTGAGAGGCAGCATACATCTCCGGTAAAATGCGCTCGTCGTGTTGCAAATCTGCATCGATGACCGCCATGGTCTTACCTTGTGCCGAGCTAAAGCCTTCGACCACAGCGGAGGAGAGACCTCGTCGCCCAATTCGACGCAGCAAACGAATACGCGGATCGAGCTGGCCTCGTTGCTTAACTACAGCCCATGTTTGATCGGGAGAATCATCATCAACCACCAAAATTTCAAAGGTAAGCTTACCTTCCAGCGTCTGGACAATTCGATCGAGAATCACAGAAATGTTGCTTTTCTCGTTATAGGTCGGAATAATGACGGATAGTTCAATCTGCATAATCATCATTTCTTTATATGTTTTGTCATCCTATACGATGAGGCTTACCATAGGAGAATATCGTATACCAAAGAAAGGAAATCTGCATGGTAATTTTGGTCCGATGGATGCTAGTGGCGCTAGCAGTGGGAATTCCTCTTTATTTACCTGCAACTGGATGGGAAGCAGGCGTAGGAAAATCCGATATTACAGGCCCAGCAGGAGAACAAGGCATGATGGGATATGGAGCCTTACTTCAAGATACCACAGGTATTCATACCCGCCTTTATGCAAGGGCTTTTTGGTTCCACGAGGCTCAATCAGGAAAATCTCTCGGCGTCATTGTAGCCGATCTTGCTATGATTTCAGACCTCATTAAAGGGGAGGTGATAAAGCGATTGCCACAATATGGACTATCGAACCTTTCCGATGAAAATCTCCTCCTACTGGCCACCCACACGCATTCTGGGCCCGGTGGATATATGCCCTACAACCTCTATAACTTGACTACCTACGGTGTTTCACAAAAAAATGTCATGACCATTGTAGAAGGAATGTTGCGTGCCCTTCAAGCAGCCCATCAAACGCGAAAATTCGCTCGCATTCTCTTCGATGAATCCCCTTTACTCGAAAGCAGCATCAACCGCAATCCCATCGCTTTTGTTCAAAATAAAGAACTCCAACGCCCTACACGAGATCCCCTTCTTTTTCAATTGCTACAAGAAAAACGAAATCCCCTGATGAGCTTGTTAAAACTGGAAGAAGTAAACTCCCCTCGACCCATCGGAGCTCTCAACTGGTTTGCCGTACATCCCACCTCCATCACCCATAGCAATCACCTGATTAGCTCGGATAACAAAGGCCTGGCTTCCCTTTGGATGGAAAGAGAGGGGCAAAAACAAAACCCAGGATTTGTCTCCGGATTTGCCAATGAAGCAGAAGGGGATGTGAGCCCCAATTTTTTCACGGCAGAAAGCAGCCCTTTATCAGAATTCGAAAAAAATCGCATCGTAGCAGATAAGCAATATGTGCATGCCACCCGACTGCTGCAAACTGCCACGGAAACTGTAGCACCGATCCTCGACTCTCGCAGCGTATGGGTCAAAATGCCGGGGTTTTTGATTGATAAAGCCTTCACAGGCACTACAGACACACGATTGTGTCAGGCAGCCCTTGGACTCTCCTTTGCTGCGGGCGCCACCTTAGATGGCCCAAGCGGCGTACCTGGGTTTTATGAGGGGATGAAAAAAGGCGATCCGTTTCGATGGTCTACTCTGCCGGTAATTCAGAAGCTTTTTAGCCCCCTGATTTCCTCTCCGGCTCAAGCCGCTTGCCACGGAGCCAAACCCGTTCTCTTGGCTACCGGTATGGCACCGTATCGATGGGGCGCATGGACCGCAGAAAAACTCCCCTTTCAACTCCATCGCATCGGCTCCCTTGCCATTGTGGCAGCACCGGCAGAAATCTCTACCATGGCTGGTTATCGCTTGCGGCAACAAGTAGGCGAGATTTTGCGCCCCTTGGGCGTCGAACATGTCGTGGTCTCTGGACTTGCGAACGCATACTCCGGCTACGTGACAACTTTTGAAGAATATCAAACCCAGTATTATGCAGGCGCTCATACTCTGTATGGCCCTCATACTTTTTCAGCGTATGTACAAATTTTTACCCAACTCGCACTCTCGATGGCAAACCAAGGTCCTGCCATACATACCGAGCCGGCACCAGTATGGAACTTGGCCCAGTTCTCTGATTTTCGACCCGGTGTTATACTCGATCGCCCCGGAACCAAGCACACATTTGGAGATGTGCTGCAACAACCAAAACCACGCTATCATCGAGGCGAAACCGCACAAGCGAGTTTCGTTACAGGACACCCGAAAAATGACTACCGTATTGAAGATAGCTTCCTCGTAATCCAGCAATACCAGGACAATAGATGGGTCTCTATTCTCTTTGACTCGGATGATCGAACCCGATATGAATGGTCACGCAGAAGCGGATCAGGTTGTTTCCACGCTTGTTCCAAAGCGACGGTCTCCTGGGAAATTCCCCTTTCGATAGCCCCTGGGCACTATCGCATCGTACATCGAGGTAACTACAAGCCCGCTTTACGCAGAGTAGTGTTTCCCTTGGAGGGAAGCAGTCAGAGTTTTATTGTGGAGTGAAGGAGTTGGGATGAAAAAAATGTGGGCTGGGTTAATATTGATTGTCATCGGAATTGCAGGGACGGTTTGCGCAACAGATCAATCACCAGATATCGCGTCAGATGTACCCCCCCCCCAGTATGAAGCGACGATACCGCGACCACAGCCTCAAGTTGCACCATATGAAAAATTTGCTTTCGACAAAATCAAGGCCGAACTGCTTCGATTGTTGGAACAATGGGAAAAGAAATTTTTGAAACCGGCTTTTCTTGATCAAGTGGAGCACAGCATACAGCAGCTATATGCTACATTGGCGAAAACAGATTCTGCCATGACGGCGGCAGCCATCAGCTCTTTATCCCAAGCAGAGTTTGCGACAATTCACGCTACATTTCCCAAAGCCTTTCATGCTTTGAAAAAGCATATTGCTTCCCTAGAAGAAGACCCAGCCCAGACGCAGATGCTTGCCTATGCGCTACAGATGATGAAAGCGTTTTTCCCCCACAAAGAGAGGATTCAAGACCCTCTTGCACCTAAATCCCAGCAACAAAACCCAGAGTGGATATTGGCCCATATGCAAGAACTATTGACACAGATTCTCGCAGGCAAATCAGATCGAGACATTTTGGCAGCACAAGCTCATTCCATAACTGAGTTGGAACAACAGCGCCCCCAAGCGGATTCTGTGCAAGTAGAGATAGGAACTGGCGTGACGACGACCGCCTCAGCCCCTGTTTCTTTCCATACTCCCTCCTTCGCAACACACATCCAATTCAATCGATTTCTGCGGCATGGGAAATTGCAAAATCCCAACAGAGCTGTTATCGCTGGCATAGCTTTTGGGATCGGTGTCGTCGCTATGTTTTCCGGCATCGGGGTGCTTGCAGAGCGCTTGCCTCGATGTATCACATGCCCTCCTGGGTCAGATCATCGATTTTATCGATATATCGATCACTGCTGGGAGACCGAATATCCCACTCAAGAGCTAGCGCCAGCTGTTGATTCCGGATGGGATGATGCTTGCTGGGAGCGATACACTTGGGTAGGCGCTCTCCTTATGTCTGCCCCGATTCTACTTCCCTCACTTGTACTCGCACTAGAAGGGGGGATCGTTCTCACAGAAAATGTGCTGGACAAAATTTTCTGTACCGTCTTGCTTGTCGCTTCGATCCTATATGGCAGTGGTGACTATGTGGTGCGCCAAGGAGCCGCTGGGGTACGCACTTGCAGTCAATGGAACCAAAACCGCCGTCATCGCCGGCATGTACAAGCGGAACAGGTTCGAATCGAGCGTCAAAATCACGTCATTGAAACGCAACTCGATGCCATTCCCACAGAGCAAAATATCCAGAAAGAACTGGACATTTTGCGGGAATTGGGTGCAAAATTCCCCCTGTTTCACCTGATTCTCTCCAAGGGAACTTGTGTCAGCGAAGCACTTGCCACCGAGTTGCTGCAGCCTTCCACCACCTAATTGAGAATTTTCATGCAAAACCCGCTGTTACGCGATTTATCCGCCATTCCTGCCTATGCTGACATCCGGCCTGAGCATGTGAGCCCAGCCATAGATACCGTCCTAGCTGAGGTTCGCCCTCAGATTGCCGAACTGGCTGCACAAGACACCATCACATGGAAAGAGTGGATGGATCCATTGACTGCCTGCTTGGAAAAAGTAGAGCAAGTATGGCGGCCGGTGTCTCATTTGCATCATGTGGCAGATACGGAAGCGTTGCGTCAAGCGTATCAAGACAACTTGCCAAAGTTGGTGACTTTTTCTCTTGAAGTTTCCCAAAATGAAGCCTTGTACGACAAATTGTGCCAGCTTCAGCAAGATCCCTCACTCTCCGCAGTACAAAACCGAGTGGTAGCATTGAAAGTGCAAGAAGCCACCCTGATGGGGGTGGGATTATCTGCAGAGAAAAAAACGCGATTCTCTGAATTGGAACAACAACTCAATCATCTCCAGACTGAATTCTCTAACCACGTACTGGATGCAACCAAAGCATTCTCTCATCTCATCTATGACAAGAAAGACATCGACGGGCTCTCCCCAGAATGGTGTGCTTTGGCCTCGGCTCGCTACCAGGCAAAATATGAGAAACCCAGCACACTGGAAGCTGGCCCTTGGCTTGCCAGCCTTGAAAGTTCAGCTTATGTACCTGTGTTGGAAAATGCCACAAACCGTGCTTTACGAGAGACCTTGTACCGAGCCTCTATTACCAAAGCCTCAAGTGGCGATTGTGACAATACCCCTTTGATTCATGCCATTTTGCTTGCCCGAAAAGAACAAGCCGAGATTCTAGGCTTCCCTTCTTTTGCGGCATTAAGTCTCTCACAAAAAATGGCGCCCTCCGTAGATAAAGTCTTGGAGTTGGAAACCTCCCTGCGAGAAAAAGCCTGGAAAAAAGCGGAGGAAGAGCAACATACCCTAGAAACCTTTGCCCAGCAGCATGGCGCTGCTCTACCATTGGTAAACTGGGACATTCCGTTTTGGGCCAAACGCTTGGAAGAGAAAGAAGCAGGACTTTCAGAAGACGACCTCAAACCCTACTTCGCATTACCTCGCGTACTCGAAGGACTCTTTTCCTTGGCGCACGTATTATTTGATATCGAGGTGCGTCCCAGTACAGAGCCGGTTTCGGTCTGGCACGAAGACGTACGCTTTTACGAAGTATGGGAGAAGGGCATCCGCGTTGCGGGATTTTTCTTGGACCCGTACAGTCGGCCTGCTGACAAGCAACCCGGGGCCTGGATGGATGTCTGCCGAGGCCGACAGCAAAAACAGGGGGCCTTGCTGTGGCCGGTCGCCCATCTGACCTGCAACTTTACCCCACCTGTAGGTACAGAGCCTTCTTTGCTAACGTTCCGAGAGGTAGAGACCCTCTTTCATGAGTTTGGCCACGGGTTGCAACATATGTTGACCCTGGTGGACTATCCCCAGGTGGCAGGGATTCATGGTGTGGAATGGGATGCAGTGGAACTGCCCAGTCAGTTTATGGAAAATTGGTGCTACCATCGATCGACATTGCTGCATTTGGCCAAACATTATGAAACTGGCGCTTCCTTGCCAGAGGGTTGGTTTGAGCAGCTGTATCGCAATCGCAATTTCCGCGTTGCCAATGGTACCTTGCGACAAGGGTATTTTGGCGTGATGGATTTGTTTTTGCATCATGAGTATGTACCGACGAAACCGGAGGGAGTATTCGAGGTACAACGTACGCTGGCACAACAATACTCTCTCGTACAACCCTTGCCAGAAGATCGATTCCTATGCGCCTTCTCTCATATTTTTGGGGGTGGCTATGCAGCCGGTTACTACAGCTATAAATGGGCGGAAGTACTCAGTGCCGATGCATTTGGCGCGTTTGAAGAGGCTGGGCTCGAAGATGCAGCCGCGTTGCGTACCGTAGGTTCTCGGTTTCGCCATACGGTGCTGGCACTAGGCGGTAGTGTGCCGCCTGGGGATGTATTTGTTGCCTTTCGGGGACGAGAACCTCAGATCGATGCGCTGCTGCGACATGGGGGTTTGTCCTAATTTTTTTCTTTCTTCTTTTTTTACTGGGGAACCACCTGCGGAGTTTCCCCAGACCCCTCCTTGCCAGGCATGGAAGATCGGGATGACAAGAAGATTCGAAGATCTGCCCAAGGGCGGCGCGACGCTTGGTACTCCCCCCCTCTCTCGCAGAGCGATTTGGGTAAGCTTGATTGAACATCGGTTTCGCTCGACCCGGGCGGGTCCCCCAAGCTGCTGCCCTTGGCCTTAGCTTCGAATCTTCTTGCCATCCGATTCTTCCCTCTACGAAGAGGAGAAGCACACGAGAGCTTGGGAAAGAATTCTGAGATCAGACACGGGCAGCCAGACAGAAGGGGCCCAACGGGTCACAAATCGCAATTGAGAGTGAAGGGTCCTTGACGAGAGCGCTGCTTGCGATTTTGAGAGGTGGGAAGATACTGTCTGAGCGCCGGCCGTGTCTCCTCATAGAATTCTTTTCTATGCTCTCGTTTCTCTCCCGCCAACGGCAAGGAGGGGGCTGGGGAAACTGCGCAGCTGGTTCCCCAATAAACAAGGTTCCCCAGATCAAAAAATCACTATAACAACATCTCCACCTGTTCCAACGCTCGAAACAGAGCATCCAAATCCGCTTGGGTATTATACAAATAGGGCGATACACGTGTAGTTGCCGTAACGCCCAGAACCTGCATCAAGGGCTGCGCACAGTGATGGCCTGCTCGTACACAAACCCCCTGAGTATCTGCGACTGCTGCCATATCATGGGCATGAATGCGTTCATGATGAAACGACACAATCCCCACCCAGGCTGTCTCGTCGGCAGGCACCAGTACCCGATAGCCTTTTCTGCCACGCAGATAAGCTGTTAGTTGTTTGGACAATGCCAAATTACCAGCTTCCAATCGCTCTCGATCGAGGGTGGCATAAAAATCCAACGCACGACCCAAGCCGAGACAAGCAGAAATGGGTGGCGTTCCCGCTTCAAAACGATGGGGGGGGCATTTAAAGCGCGACTGCTCCAACGTAACGGATTCGATCATGTCACCCCCACCTTTCCAGGGTGGTAATTCACATAGCTTTTCATACTTCCCATAGAACCCACCGATACCGGTAGGCCCCAGCATTTTGTGCCCACTGAACACGTAGAAATCACAATCGAGGCTTTGTACATTCACGTCGAGATGCACGATCCCCTGGGCACCATCGATCACCACAGCTGCCCCAACCGCACGTGCCATGGGAATCAATATCTCCAACGGATGAATCACGCCTAGCACATTGGATATATGAGCACAGGCAAAGACTTTGGTTTTAGGAGAAAACAGCTCAGCGGCTGCGTTGAGATCCAATCGATAGTCAGCTGTAAGGGGAATATACCGAATTCTGGCCCCTGTACGTGCAGCAACCAACTGCCAAGGTACCAAATTGGCATGATGCTCAGCAACCGTGAGCAAAATTTCATCTCCCGGTTGCAAACGTGTACCCAAGCCAAACGCCAGCGTATTCAAACTTTCGGTGCTACCCGAGGTAAACACCATCTCCTCTGGGCGCTTGGCATGGAGAAAGGCCGCCAACTTCTCCCGCACTTTTTCATACCGATCTGTGGCACGCTCGCTGATGCCATAGACGCCACGATGAATATTCGCATGCTCGTAGGCATCATACTGATGCAACGTTTCGATTACACAACGGGGTTTTTGGCTGGAAGCCGCATTGTCCAAGTAATGAATCTCAGGTTTTGTATCAAAAAAAGGAAACTGGGCTCGCACTTCAGCCGGCAGCGCATATTTTTTGGTGGGTTGCATGGAAAGTGGCCCCTCTTTGGTTCGTATGCCCCGTACTATACCGATTGCGTTTTGGTTTGCAACTATGCAGCAGAAGGATATTTAGATTTCCCACTCGGGTACAAGGCAGCCTGGATCACTTCGATGGGCTGAGGGCGGTGAAGCAAAAACCCTTGCACCAGTTCAACACCCAGGTCCTGTAACACCCGAAGTTCTTCCATCTTTTCAACCCCTTCTGCCAACAACAGGGACTTTGTCATGCGCGTGGTATCCACCAAGCCTTTTACATACGCCTGTTTGGGTTTTTCCTCGTGAATATTTTCGATCAAGCTACGATCCAGCTTTACCACCTCAGGACGGATTTCCAAAATACGGTCGAGACCGGCATATCCCATGCCAAAATCGTCGATGGCAATGGAAAATCGGCGATGAGAAAGTTTGGCTTTTGCCTCTAACAACAAGGATAAATTGCGAATAACCTCTGACTCCGATACTTCGAAAATGATCTCTTGGTCCCCCGAAAACCACGATTGAAATTGCTCGATATGGTAGAAATTTCGCGGCATAATGTTGGCCAATAGTTTACCTGGCACCCCTTGAAAATGGGAAATGGCTTTGCGTAAGCAAGTCTGATCTAGTTCTAGCGAGAGTTTCACCTCATGGGCAATGGCAAACAGCACATCTGGTTTAAGATGGTTTGCGTCTAAATGAATCGGGGCTTCCTGCTCTAACAGTTGGTTCACCAATTGGACATTGATGCGAATCAGAGATTCAAACGCATAGAGAAACGGAGCTAACGGCAAGATCGTATTGCCTTCTACTGCTGCCTCGACATCACGCAATGGCAGATTTTTAAGATGAAAGACCGCTTGGTATTGGGGCGCCAATAACCCTTCTTTCTCAATCACATTTTGCACCAACTCTCGCTTTCGGATCTCCATGCGATGCTGATGCACTTCGCTCACTTTTCTGCTGCTCTCTACCGCACGCTCGATAATTTCGAGCCCATCTAAGCAAGGATTTTGTGAGGCACTGGCATATCCGACAGAGAAAGCTGGCATGGTACGAAGCAGGCTCGGCAAGCGACGCTCTGGACCACTTCGGAAGATTTCTGTCCAAAATAGATTTTGCAGTCGGATGTATAACCGATCTGCCATGCGCTCTAATGCGCCTGGTGGGGGAACCCCTTGGTCCGTGCGCGATCTCTCGAGGAGAATATAGTAATCACTGCTTGTCAGACCCGCTTTACAAAGAAAATCTTTGGCGCGAAAACTGCCCTTCTCCCCCCAACTTTCCAATAAAAACTGCTGAAAACAGGCCCGCAATGCTTCATAGGTTTCTTGTCCGTATTCGATGGCAATGGAGCGAAAACCTGCGGTTTGAATCACCAGTAAACTCATTGAGCGAGAGTGCTGCAACATGTCGAGGGCCAACGTCGGCGTATAAAGAGGAATGGATTCTTCCCCAGCTGGTTGTACCCCCATGGCACCCAAACTCGCCAGGGCTTGTACAATATCCTCTGCTGTAGCGCCGACAAGCCAGCGGCATCGACCCGTACGATCTGGAGGTACCGGCAATGCGTCTTTTCTTGCAACGCGCCCTACAATGACCACAGGTATGCGCACCGACAGACTATCGAGTAAATCTAACCATGCAGCCTGAGGGAGCTGTGGATGCTCCGCCTCTGCCACGAGTCCGCACCATACATGGATATTTTTATAGAGTTGATGCAAATTGGAGGCGGACCCCAGGGGCAGGTTCTGTAATTTAACCTGACGCTGAGAGAGACATTGTCGAAGCATTTTTTTGCAAGCGGCATCTACACCAAGAAAACCAATCATCGGCGGATTCCTTTTTGGATCATATGCAACAAGCCAGCCATTCGTCTTTTTCTTTTCGGCAGAAAGCCAAAAGAACTGATAGGAAAGGGTGGGGGAGAAAACAATCCACAGTGCCTGTGGAAAAGTAGGGTGCGGCTGCCTCTTAGTCGCATAGAATCAAGGGATTCCCCTGTTTGTGCACATTTTACTCACCCACAGGAGGTCCTATGAAACCATCTAATTTTCTTACCCATTTGATAAACCGAGCTCGGCCCACTTCTTGGAGCTTGGCACTGCCGGAATCCCATGATGCGCGGGTTCAATCCGCTGTCCGCCAACTGGAAATCTGGGGAGTACCTGCCCAGGTTTGGTTATGGGGAGATCCTAACAAGGCTGGGGGACTCCCCGGTACATGGGTGCAGGTAGAGACCCTTGTGGCAGATGTTACTGCCACTTTACACGCCCGATTGGGCGACAAATACCCCGAGGCCCAGCTGGCAGCTTGGGCTCGCACACCTCTGTATCAATCCATCTGGATGCTGGGGCAGGGGCGCGTAGACTCTGTGCTGGCAGGTGCTGTGTCTACTACAGCGGAAGTAATTCGTGCTGGGTTGCATCTTTTGGGCGTAGAGGCGGGCCTTCGCACCATCAGCGGCGCCTTTGTGCTCACCCAAGACTCACGACGATATATCTTCTCTGACTGTGGCGTGGTAATCGACCCAACACCCCAGCAGCTGGTAGAGATTGCGATCTCGGCAGCGGGGCTTTGTGAGCACATCTTACAAGAAACCCCACGTGTGGCGTTTCTCTCTTTTTCTACCCATGGATCAGCGCAGCATCCCTTTGTGGAGAAAGTACAACAGGCTGTGCAGCTGTTTCGTACCCAATGCCCGCATATTTTGTGCGATGGGGAATTACAAGGAGATGCAGCCCTTGATATGAGAGTCCGACAAAAGAAAGCCCCACAAAGCCCCCTCCTCCAAGACGCCAATGTGCTTATTTTTCCCGGCCTCGAAGCAGGCAATATTAGCTACAAGCTGGTGCAACGACTCGGGGGATTTTCTGCCTATGGGCCCATCCTCTTGGGATTTCCCCGTCCGCTGAGCGATCTGTCGCGTGGGGCTAGCGCAGAAGATATTGCAGCTGCCGCTTGCATCAATATCCTGCGACGCAAGATCTGATATTCTTACGATGTGAGTTTTTTTGCCGAACCAACCGCGTCGTTTCCGCCTGCGATTTTGAGAGGTGGGAAGGTTCTGTCTGAGCGCCGGCCGTTTCTCATCTGGGCTTCTTTCCCAAGCTCTGCATTTCCCTAACCCCGGCAAGGAGGTGCAGAGACTGCGCAGCTGGTTCCGCAAAAAATACCCAAACCGCATCAAAAAGGCATCCATATGTCAGAAGAGAAAGCCCCTTCTACAGAAGTGTTACTTCGATTACATCGACTGCAGCAAGAATTACAGCTATCTCAAACGGCCTATGAAACCGTAACCAACCTACTGGTACCCAATATAGCTCCAGCCCGCACGCCAACCTCACAGCAAGCCCTATGGACAGAAGCAGTACAAGCAAACGACATCGATCTTGCTTGGCGGACCCTGTGCATACTGCGTCACCAAGGACCCCTGCCCCTATATGCAGAACGCCTGTGGCAGGTACTGGGAGAAGGAGGGCAACAGTCTCGCACGTGGTTCCCCCTCTCAGAAAAAGCGCTGGCTTTGATCGTCCAATCCGCCCCCCAAGACGCACAATCGCACCTGCGCGCCTATCTCCAACTGCGAGCTTGTTTACCCGAGCTTTTTCCCTCTACGGCTCATTCTCCCTCCACGCTCCCTTCTTCTCCTGCCCCTCGACTCACAACCAAATATCAAACATGGAAAAAAGACATGGAGTGGCTATTCCCCCGCCCCTCTGTATCAACTTGGATTCAAAAAAAGACACAGAAAAAATCCCTCCTGCCACGATTGCCACCGTGGATCCCCCCCCATGCTGCTTCTACTGAAAGCGCCTACGTGATTGCTCTTCTCTCGGAAGCGCTGGGATTTTCTTTTTGGAATTGGGATATTACATTCTTGCAACGTCAACTGCACCTCACCAGTACGCAACCTCATCCAGCATGGCGCACCTTATCTGCCTCCCAACAAGGTGCCTGTCTGGTATGGAGTCAACGCCAAACGTCTTTTGTGTCAATCGAGGCATTGACCCAGAGTTTGAGTATTCTGCTGTTTCAATGTGCGTTGATCGTACTGCAAGATCACAGTTTATGGCTGGAAACTATGGCAGAGTGGGATGTGCCGGCAGCATGGCAAAACGCCATTCTACAGTGGATGGGATCAGAGTCGTATAGTCAAATTCGCGTCACGTCTCCCCACCGATTTGTCTTGGCAGTTCCACCATTGGTACAACAAGGGTTGATATAACCTATTATGCCTTAGAAAAAAAAGCCGCGTTTTTTCTTCTTCTTTTCAGTTGTATTCGGCTCTTCAGACTGCGCAGTGCTTGCAGCCTCTGCTTTCCCTTCCTCGTCCTTTTGCTGTAATTTACGCTGTGCTTCTACTTGAGCCCCCATCAAAATCGCAGCAAATTCTTTCCGATCCCGAACAGAGTCACTATCCTCCTGAAGATCGGTAGCACCATACTCGTCAAAGGACTTCTCAATATTAAATGCCTCTTCTCCCTCAGAGGGAAAGACACTTTTCTGGGTAAGAAAATTCACATATTCGTCCAATACAGATAGCAAGGTTCGCACCCCAGCATTTCCTTGTGCAATATCAGCTTGCACCAACTTCTCTACGAACGTTCTTTCTTCACCTGTAACAGAAAATCCATACTTCGAGGCCTTTGTCTGGATTTTTCTATCAAAATTCGCATAGGCAATCGAAGTCCGATCACCAGCCTCAAATGGTGGGAATCTAACCGTTTTACATCTCGACATGATGTTAGCAGCTAAGATAAAGATAAAACGAGAAACATCCAATGAAGTTCCGAGGTCTTTCAACGTATATTCGGATCGACTTGGTTCCAACATTTCCAACAGGATTTCTTTGATTTTACCCGCAGATGAATATTTATCTGTACTTTTTAGGGTTTTGTCTACTTCATCAATGAAGATCACCGCATTGAGAAACCGTTCCCCTTTTGCATTTTTACTTTCGATTAAACTTCGAGTAAAAAGAGAAAGGGAGGTAACCAAAAATGGATTGAATACAGTAGATCCCATACCGCTAATATGGGTATTCAACGGAAATTCCGACTCCTTTTCCCAATCGTGATTGTAATATTGGTACCCGATATAAAATGCGGCGGCTGCTGATACCATGCCGATTTTATTGGCCCATGCACGAATCGTTTCTCTTCGTTGCTGGCGTTTGGCCTGCTGTTGACTTTGTTTCGTTGAGTCCGACAGTCTCTTCCTACATAGCCTCTGCACCATGAGCTACAGAAGAAACTATGGTAGTAGATCGGCTACGCCTGAGATTCAAGATGATGATGATGAGTATAGTGAAGATGAATCTCAACGCACTACATGGAAACGGTGAACCCCGCCAATACCCCCATGGAGTTAAGGCTCCGTTTTTCCCCTTCTAATTCATCAACTTGGTACATCCCTTGAAAAACTGAGAGCGACAGAGAGGAAATGGGGGCCACCCGATAGCGAACGCCCACAAACGCACGACCTCCATGCATGCGGGAATGCAGCATTTCGCTTCTGTCTGTATGTACATCCAAATGGGCCTCCAGTAGCCCTTGCAAAGTAAAAAAAGGCTCTGCTCGATCAAAGAATGGCACCCATACCGAAAATTCACCTCCAACCTCTTTCATCTCAGCTGTGGTAGCAGAGGGAAAAAAATCATCCGGATTCAAAGCCACCACTGCATAACTCACCCCGAGAGAAAGAGGCCATGTACCAAACGAGGTCAGACTCATAGAAGCAGAGGTTTCTTGTCCGGTAAACCCGAATTTTTCGTTGGTGCTGTGGGAGGTTTCCAACCACCGTTTCCCGGTTTTAACTCCGACTTGCACAACCCCCCATGCACAAGAACTCCAGCACAACCCCATCCAAAGGCAGGCATACATACGGCGCATTTTTTCTCCTATTGTGGTACCATTCTTTTTTTGGAGGATGGGTCATGATCTCTATTTCATTTGAAAAATGGCACGGGTGCAAGAATGACTTCATTGTCATACAAGGGCAGAAACCTGAGAACCAATACTTGCTAAGCAGCTTACGGCGACAAGCGCCCCTGTTGTGCAGCAAAACTGGCGCTGGGATTGGAGCCGATGGGATTTTGTACCTGCGACCCCAAGGGGAGTCCCATGAACTGCTTGTAATCAATGCCGATGGCTCCCTGGCGCAAAACTGTGGCAATGGGTTGCGTTGTGCTGCTGCTTTTCTTTGGAAAGCCCATCCCCCTAGAGAAGGGGAAGAAGTCCCCTTGCTGCAGATGCAAGTGGGTACTTCCAGTATGAACCTACAATGGGTGGCACATCAAGAACGAGAGTCCTGTACGTATGTCATGGTAGATATGCCGGCACCAGAAGGCAACCCAGTGGAGGCAAAAGAAGCAGCGGCTGAGCTGAAGAAAATTCTCACGCAACAATCTGTTTCTTTTACCTATGATTCTCTCGAGGCCTATACCGTGGGCAATCGACACTTGCTGTTGTGGGGACCTGATGCAACGGAGAGTACACTACAGAAAATCGGACAAGCCATTCGAGGCACATCCCTTTCGGAGACGTATAACCTCCATTTGCTAACTGAGGTTCCGGTCTCCGCACATGGAAACGAGCCAGCCTGGGCGCAAAGGCAAGTAAGCGAAGCCTATCGCATGCTGTCGTGGGAACGAGGGGTGGGATTTACGCCTGCCTGCGGGAGTGGCGCTTGTGCTGCTGGGGTTGCTGTACTGGAAAAGGGCTTTGCCCCACGGGAATCTTGGATCTCCATCGAAACACCAGGGGGCCCTTTGTGGGTGCAACAGCGAGACCACCACGGAGAAGTACGACTGTTAGGGCCTGCGGTGTATGTGTATAGTGGGCTGTTTTTTTTATAATTATTTTTATATCTAAGGCGGGGCGTTGAGATTTCTAAGTCGGGAGAGCGGCCCCCCGACTTAGATAAAAAACGAAAACCTATTTTTTATTTCGAATCACACTACGTTTTGCACCAGTAAGCTCACGTTTACGCACCCGAATGTTCTTCGGTGTACACTCGATCCACTCATCGTCATCGATCCACTCAATGTACTCTTCGAGAGACATGTCTCGCACACCGGCCAAAATCGTGATCCCGTCAGAAGACACAGACCGCACGTTGGTAAGTTGCTTACCGCGAACTGGATTCACGTTCATATCGTTATCCCGACTGCACTCGCCGATCACCATCCCTTCGTACACTTCCGTAGAAGGACGAATGAACAACTTGCCTCGTTCTTCTAGGTTTGCAAGGGCATAGGCCGTGGTCTTACCCGCTCGGTCAGATATCAAGCTACCGTTGGCTCGAGAGAACATCGCCCCTTGGTACGGAATGTAGCCTGAAACTTCGGAGCTCAAAATCCCCTCTCCCTTCGTGATGGTCAGCACATGACTGCGCACCCCGAAAAACCGACGAGACGGAATGGCAAACTGCAATCGCACACGGGTCTCAGAAAGACTGTCGTAGGATTCCAGCACCCCTTTTCGCAATTGCATGAGCTCTGTAACAGCACCAGAGGCTCCACTCGGCATATCGATATAGACGGTTTCGACTGGCTCTTCCTTCTCTCCCTTCTCATTTTCACGCAACAGAATAGTCGGCCGCCCGATCATAAACTCCAACCCCTCGCGACGCATTTGCTCGACGAGTACCGAGAACTGCAATTCACCTCGACCCAGCAAGTAAAACTGCTCTGTAGTTTCGGTTTCTTGGAACTGCATTGCCACGTTGACACGGCACTCTTGCAATAGACGATCGCGCAACTTACGAGCTTGAATGGCTTCCCCTTCCATTCCAGAAAGAGGGCTCGTATTAATCGAGAAAATCATACGCATGGTCGGTGCTTCCACCTTAATACGTTGCATCGGCAATTGCTCTTGGGTCGCGGTAAGGCAATCTCCAATTAGAATATTCTGACAACCAGAAACAGCTGCAATATCACCAGCTTCAATATTATCGACCTCGACCTGCTTCATGCCAGAATAAACGAAAATCTTCGGCAATAGGGTACGTCGAACAATCTGGGTACCGTTTTCATCCAAGGTGTGATGAAAGGCCACTTGGTTTTTTTCCAATTTCCCGGCAAATACTTTTCCGATTCCCATTTGTCCGAGGTACTCCGACCAGCTGATGTTGGAGAACAACAACTTCATGGGCTCCCCATCAACAATGCTTGGAGGTGGCAAGTAGTCATGGATCAAGTCAAACATCGGCTTTAACGTACCGGGTTTTTCCTCGTTTAACAACGCTGGCAACTCATCCAAATCGGCTGTACACCAACCTTTACGGGCGCAAGCATACAGAATAGGAAATTCTGATTGCTCTTCCGTTGCGCCCAATTCCAAAAAGAGAGAGAACACTTGGTCTACTACTTTGTGCAGGGATTTAAAGTTATCCCCTTGCACTTCTTTACGGTCTACCTTGTTGATGCAAAGCACGATACGGTGCCCTTGCTCCAAGGACTTCTTCAACACAAATCGGGTTTGTGGCAATGGGCCTTCTGCTGCATCCACAAGCAAGATGGAACCATCTACCGTAGATAAAATCCGCTCTACTTCTCCTGAAAAGTCAGAGTGACCCGGAGTATCGATAAGGTTGACCTTTGTGGGGCCGATGGCAAATGCGGCATTCTTCGCAGCGATGGTGATCCCACGCTCTCGCTCCAGGGAGTTGGAGTCCATCATGCGCTCGGTGAGCACTTCATGGCTTTGGAACAACCCAGCTTGACGCAATAAATGATCGACCAAGGTCGTCTTCCCATGGTCAACGTGGGCAATGATACAAATGTTACGGATTCTTTCGTTACGAGTTACGGTCACAGTCTCTTCCTTCTCTCTGGTATGGAGCACACCGATATGGGGGTAAAAATAAGGTTATATTAACTTCCCGACGAGGGCCGTTTTGTTGGCTTTGGTAATCAACACATCGCGCTCTTGGCCAGCGATGGATTCGGAAGATTCAATTTGCACCAACTGAAACTGGGCATTGCGACCGTAGAAACAACCCGGTTTTTTCCGGCTTGGGTACAAGAATAGCACCTTATGAACATTTCCGATGGTGGCTTCGTTGATTTCTACCGTTATGCGATCCTGCAGGGCGTTAAGTGCAGCTAACCGTTTGGTTTTTACCGCATCTGGCACTTGCTCCTTAAACCGAATCGCAGCCGTATGCTTACGCGGGGAGTAGTTGAAAGCATAGAGAAACTGGTATCGTACCTTTTCGACTAAATCCAAGGTCGCTTGGAAGTCTTGATCCGTCTCACCTGGGAACCCTACGATCAGATCTGTAGAAAGCGCCATATCCGGCACTGCATCTCGCAACCACTGTACCCGACGTAGATACTCGGCGGCCGTCACTTTTCGACGCATCTTTTCCAAAATGGTGTCGCTGCCACTTTGAATGGGGAGATGAAAGTGCTTACCAAGTTTGGGCTCTTGACCAAAAAGCTGGGCCAAAGGAAAGGTCAGATCATGGGGGTTTGAAGTGGTAAAGCGCAACCGCACCAGCTCTGGAATGGTACATAAGTCACGCAATAGATCCACAAAAGGCCCCTCTGCAGTCGGCATCAACGTTTGGTTCTCTACCAAATCGGTACCGTAGCTGTTGACGTTTTGTCCCAATAGCGTGATTTCTTTGCTGCCATTGGACAAGAGAGAGCGAACTTTGGCTGCCACAATCGCTGGCTTTACCGAAATCTCTTTGCCTCGAGTAAAGGGCACCACGCAAAAGGTGCAAAAGTTATTGCAGCCCTGCTGAATGGTTACGAAGCGAGAGATTTCATTGCGACCAAACAGAGAAGGCGCTGGGTGCAAGCACTCTTCAAAGGTTGCCGCTTCAATTTTGGCTGCTTCAGCTGGTGTTTCCTGGCTGTGATCCCCTCGACCTTTAGCAAAACCCAAGGCTACAGCAGGGCGATGCGGGCGCTGGGCAGACTCTGCCAACAGTCGAGGCAGCTCGTCGATTTTCCCTGGTCCGAGCAGCAAGTCGATACCGGAATCACGTTGCAGTAACTTTTCGCCTTCGGCTTGTGCGACGCATCCAGTGACAGCGATCTTTAAGCGAGGGTTGGTCTTTTTCAGGTCTTTGAGTACACCGAGGCGGCTCCTCACCTTGTGGTTAGACTTCTCCCGGATATGGCATGTATTGAGTACGATGAGATCCGCCTGCTCCGGCGTATCCGTCAGCTGATAGTGCTGCCCCTGGAGAAGGCCCAACATTTTTTCACTATCTGCCACATTCATTTGACAGCCCCAAGTCTCAAAATGGACCTTGGCCCTTGCAGTAGTAACGTCTGTTGTCAGTGTGGTGCTCATCTATCTTCTCTTGTTTCGGCCTTTTTTCGCCGCTTTTCGGGCTTTTTTCACCTTATCTCGGTCAACCATACGCATGGGGGAAAATCCTGGTGCCTTGCGATTCAAGCCGAACTGGGACATCAAACCCTCCATGCCACCGCCTTCGAGGCCGCCGCCAGATGCCATCTTGCGCAGCTGATTCATCTGAGCCAAGGATCCCATTCCCGGAATCTTACCGAGTAGCCCTTTGCCCAAATTCCCCATCATAGAACGCATCGCCTTGAACTTTTTAAGTAACTCAGCTACTTCCTGCACCGTCCGTCCGCTTCCGCGGGCAATGCGCCGAGCGCGGCTCTCTGCGATCACATCGGGACGCATCCGCTCATCTGCAGTCATAGAGTCGATCATGGCCTTAATCCGCAGCAGCTCCTTCTCATTTACCGATGCATTCTTCGGCAACAAGTGCTGCATGGGCAACTTTGCCATGACATCTTGCAATGGCCCCATTCGCTGGATCAAGGTGATCTGCTCGTAGAAGTCCTTCAAGGTAAACTGGCCTTCGAGCATGCGCATAGCATCCTCTTGGCGGTCTTCCCCGGCTACCTTCTCGAAATCACTCATCAATCCGAGCACATCGCCCATACCCAAAATCCGGCTGGCAAGGCCCTCCGGTCGAAACACCTCAAGGCGATCGAGCTCTTCGCCTGTGCTCAGAAACTTGATGGGTTTCCCCGTAACCTGCTTGATACTGAGCGCCGCTCCGCCGCGTGCATCCCCATCCAGCTTGGTCATAATAAAGCCGGTTAGGTCGAGGGCTTGGGTAAAGGCCTGGGCGGTTGTTACCGCATCCTGCCCCATCATGGCATCGCATGCAAGAAGGATGTGATCGGGGTGGACGTGTTTTTTTATGTCCACCAGCTCTTGCATCAAGGCTTCATCGATGGTGAGACGCCCGGCTGTATCCAAAATGAGGGTATCGCATCCAAGCTCTACCGCCTTGTACGTAGCTTGCCGACAGATTTCTACCGGAGAGGCATTCTCGAGAGAGAATACCGGCACCCCAACCCGTGCACCCAAGGTTTTGAGTTGTTCAATGGCAGCAGGGCGATAAATATCTGCAGCTACAAGAAGGGGTTTGCGCTTTTTCTGAGTAGAGAGGTACAGGGCCAGTTTCCCAGCAGCTGTGGTTTTCCCTGCCCCTTGCAATCCCACCAGCATGATGGAACCTGGGCGATTGGAGGGAAACTCCAACTGGGTATCCACCGGCCCCATAAGAGCCTCAAGCTCTTGTTGGCAGATTTGAACAAAGTGATCCTTGGGGGTCACACGTACGCGGCTATCGCCGTGACCGGCGCGCAGTGTAACCTGTTTGCCGAGGGCTTTTTCCCGTACGTCAGCTAAGAATTGTTTGGCTACCGGGTAGGCAACATCCGCCTCTAACAGGCTGATTTGAATATCTTCCATCGCTTCCGAGAGAGTTTTCTCGGTAAGAATGGATTTTCCGGTCAACCGGGAAGTGGCTTTGCGAAAGCCATCGCTCAATGTATCAAACATGGGGGGTTCCTACGGAGTGTTCGACTTCCTACGGAGAAAAGGTCACTTCTACCATAGGTAGACGGCTGAGTGTACTGATTCTTTTTTTGGTTTTTCTTTCTTTTCTAAGGCGGGGCGTCCCCCCCCTCCTTAGGATCCCCCCCCCTTTTTTTTGCTCCCACTTCACGGTAAGCAGAGGCAAAGATGTAACGCAGAGAAGGCCGGCGCGACGGTCGGATCCCATCCGGGTCGAAACCTGCAACCAGGGAGTCCGGTGTCCATGACAAGAGATTGGGATGCGGTTGAGAGAGGATGGGAAGGTGCCAAGCGTCGCGCAGACCTTGCCTCTCTAGGGAAAATTTCTATCTCTCTTTCTATCG
>CANIBL010000021.1 GCA_947466225.1 Deltaproteobacteria bacterium | reverse complement strand
TCAAAACACCTATAAGTTTTTTATACAAAATACAAAATAATCTTAAAAAAAGAGCGAAACCAAGTCCAAAAAAAATACTTTCTAAAACACCTGCTATAATATTAAGCGCAGATACATTTTGATTGAAAAAAACCATCACCATAGGGTAGAAAAAAAACAGGAACAAGGAAATGATTGGGTAACAAAAAAAAGATAGGTAATCAGGTTTTTCAAAATCAAACAAAGGGGAGATCATAGCATTCCCCTGATAAGAATCCTTTAATACGACGATTTCTTCCCAAAAAAATAATAAAACGAGTGAACATAATATATATGTTGCTATGAGTAAAAAAAAGATTTTAGCATACTCTGAAATCTTCAGTTTCTTTAGAAGAGAAAAACCAAGAGCAAGGAATAATGCCACAATAGCAAACCTGAAAAAATAGGGGCGGAGTTGAAACACGAGAAAAAGTGAACAAAAAGAAACCATAAAATGGTATATTTTTTTATGAAGAGTAGAGACAAAGCTCGCTTTTAATAAAGAAAAGAAATGTTGAAAGAAAAAAAGAAACGCTGTAAAAAAAAATGCAATCGCTAGATCTTTATTTGCACTCCTCAATAGGAAAAATTCTGAAGGAAAACAAATAAAAGAGACCAGGGAAAAGGGAATAAATTTTCCAGCAGTTAGATCGCAACAGGAGAAAACCCAATATAGATGAAAAGAAGAAAGAGTGAAAAAAACCACATTTATTAGCAAGGCAGCTGTTTCTAATTGAATCGAAAAATAATCAGAAATAATCCTAATCAAGGGTGACACCGGGGCTACAGAAAGATCATTACTAAAAAAAGCTGTTGAAATATTCTGATAACCTGCAGCTCTCGAGAGAAAATAAGAATGGTCATATTCAGGAGAAATAAAAAAAGAACAAGAATAAACAAGAATAAACAAGAATAAACAAGAATAAACAACTTCCTTTTTTATGCAAGATGCAAGAGAAGCAAAAAGAACAAGAAGACTAACTATATTCGGATAAATCATTTTTATGCTTATTTTATCTGAAAATTTAGAAATTAAATCAATGTATTATAAATCGAAATTACATGTTCGACAGTATATGTCTCTCGTATAAGACGAGCGCCTCTTCCCCCTATTTCTCTCCGTTCTTCTGAAGAAAGAAGCAAAAAATTTATTAGCACATCTGATAAATAGTCTAACTGTGAAACAGGAATAACAAGGCCTGTTTCCATATTTTTCACAATAGATCTGCATCCTCTATTATTAGAGGCAATCACAGGAACTCCCATAGAAAGAGACTCTAAAACTACTCGAGATAATCCCTCTCCATAAAATGAGGGGAAAACTAGGGCGTCTGCACTTTCTAAATAGGGGCGAACATCATCTACATGTCCAATATATTCAATAATATCTTCTGCCAGATATGATTCAAGCTCTTCTCTAGATAAACTAATTGAATTTTCCAAATCAATCTCGCCAACCACAACAAATTTTACTGCTGGATATAAATAGCGAATTTTTTTTGCTGCCAATAAAAAATGGCGGATGCCCTTATCTATAAGAAGTCTGCCAATAAAAATAAATGTCCCCTCTTTTTTCTCTCGAAAAAGATGGGGGGCAGGAGAAGAGAAATAGGTGACATCAACCCCTTCACCAGGCAGAAAAAATGCCTTTTTTGAAGCCGCTGGCAAAACATGGTATAGCGTAAAATCTTTTTCATCCTCTTCATTCAAAAAAATAACCTTTTCTGCACAGCAAGCTGCTAACCTGTAAAGAAATGCCACCCATTTTCGCAAAATAGGCCGAGAAAAAGAATAGCCTAAACCAGCAATAACTATATGTGATCTTATTCCACAGAGAAAAGCAGCAAAGCTACCGTATATATTTGGTTTTATTGTATAATGAAAAATTACATCTGGTTTATGTTTTTTATATATCGAAAGCAATCCTAAAAAAAATAAAAAATCATAGTAAAAATTTATTCCATTTCGATTAAGTTGTTTGATTGTTTCTACTGGGATGTGCTTTTTGATTTTTTCGACCGAAAGATCATAAGGTGCAACAAGAACTACTTCATGTCCATTGTTTTGAAGTGAAAGCATTACCTCTTTTCTAAAATTCCACATGGACCACGCAGTGTTTCCAACAAAAATAATCTTCATAATCGTTCCAAATTAAAACATCGCCTTCTTATCCCAAAAATAATCTCAATAAAAGCAAACAAAAAGGAAATAGATAACAATCCAACAAAAAAACTTGATATAACATACAGCGTTACTTTTGAAGAGCTAATATCGAGTTGATTTCTTCGATTAAATTTAAAAAAAGATTCTTCAGAAAAATCGAGCCGAGGGATAAAGAACCTTTCTCTTTCAATTAACGCAGAAAACTGCGAATCTCTTTTACTCAGAGTCGTTTGGATTTCCTCAAGAATCGAGGTCTTTCTCAAATTCCTTGCATAGAGATACTCTTGCTCATCCTCAATTAAGGCAAGTTCCATATGAGCTTCATCCAAAAAAGTCTTCGTCATTAAATTTTTGCTATAAAGATACGAAATTTTTTTTTGCAACGCTCTTTTTTCTTCGTGAAAAAGAAGACTTTTTTGGAGCTCAAAAATTTTAGGGATTGCTTTTTCAGATGCTATGAAATCGATCATCTCTTTTTTTTTCCCATCAGGAGAGTAAGGCTCTGGTCGAGTACCGGATTCTTTTTCGAACAAAAGGATATTTCGTTTCAACTTCTCGAGACGAAAAACATCTACAGAGAGCAGCTTATCCTCTTTTTGATACCTTTTATATTGCACCAACAGCTCTTCAATTTTCTTTGTAAATTGATCATATTTTATTTCTCTATTTTTTTCTATCGTATACAGCTTAAATTCATTGTAGTTCACAATTATATCATTTATCGAATCCACTATATTTTTTGTGACCGAAAAAAAAGATCCTGGCTCTTTCGTGAAAAGGACAAATTTATAAAAATTTTTAGAGATGCCAACAAAATGAAACGAGACATCTTGTCCATCAATATCAATCCAGGATGGGGTGGGTGTTTTATCCAAAAACGCCTCTGATGAAACAAATGCAGCTACCTCAACGAGTTTTTCCTCTGAAAACGGGGTGTTCTTTCTTGATTTAGAAGAAAAAGATTTCGCAAAATCAATAGACCATTTTTCACTCCCAAATAATTCCACACATGCCGATTCAATACTAACCGGATCCCTTAGAGTCTCTCCTTCTTCCATTGGGATTCGAATTAAATTCGAAAATTTTCTTTCCTTTTTCCCTTCTAAAAATCCATAAAAACCACAAAGAACGGCTACAAATAGAATTTTGTAGCCAAATTTTTTACAAAAACAAAAAAAACTTGCTGGTATACACTCTATTAAAAGAAAAGATGATTCATCACTATTCTTCATTTTTCTTCTCTTCTATTTATTTAAGCAATTATAGTATTCACAGGTTTTCCTAACCCCTTCAAGTAGAGAATCCTTTCCCTTCCATCCTAGATCTTGCAATAATGAAATGTTTAATAATTTCCGCATCGATCCATCTAATTTGCTGGTGTCAAAATGCAAGGCACCCTGGAAATCAACAAATTTCATTATTATTTCCGCCAACTCACGAATGGTAACTTCCTGTCCAGAGCCAACATTGATATGAGAGTATATCGATTTTCCCAAAGCAGAAGACTCGAAGAAATCCTTCTTTATATTTTCTGCCAAAAAGACGATTGCATCAGCACAGTCCTCAGAATACATAAACTCCCGTTTTGGAGTTCCTGTCCCCCAAATCACGACTTCTTTTGCATTTGATACCTTCGCTTCATGAAATCGACGAATTAGAGCGGGCAAAACATGGGAATTTTCTGGATGGAAATTGTCTCCAGGTCCATACAAGTTTGTAGGCATGACAGAAAAAAAATCTTTTCCATGCTGCATTCGAATTGCATGTACCAGCTCAAGACCAGCGATCTTTGCAATTGCATAAGGGCGATTGGTAATTTCCAACTCTCCTGTCAGCAAATCACTTTCTTTCATCGGCTGTGGTGCATTACGTGGATAAATGCAACTGCTGCCCAAAAAAACCAGCCGACGCACCCCAAACAAATGGGCGGAGTAAATAACATGATTTTGGATCTGTAGGTTCTGATAAATAAAATCGGCTCGATAGGTATTATTAGCAAAAATACCACCGACTTTTGCCGCAGCAAGAAAAACTACATCTGGCTTTTCTTTAGCAAAAAAGGCCTCTACTGCCTTTTGATCCAGCAGATCCAATTCTTCTCGACTGCGGGTTAAAATATTTTCATAGCCTTTTTCTCGTAATTTTTTTACCAGCGCTTGCCCAACCAAACCTCGATGCCCTGCAACAAAGACCCGGTCACGAGATGTCATGGTCATGCTTCACCTCGAGCAGCCAAAACATTCTTTTCATACCATGGAAGAAAACCACCAGGCTGATGCACAATTTCTTCTACGCGTTTTTGCCGCCCAGTTACTTTTTCTGTCTCAACGCGATGTAAATCAGCAAAAACCATTTCACGCGCTAACTCAGAAACCGTCGTCTGCGCTTCCCAACCCAGTAAACGCTTTGCTTTTGAAGCATCTCCAAGCAACAGATCTACTTCTGTCGGCCTAAAATACCGAGGGTCTATTTTCACCAAGGCACGACCTGTTTTCTTACAACATCCGACTTCTGACACCTCTGAACCAGAAAATACCAATTCAATGTCTACGCATTGAAAGCATGCCACCAAGAAATCTCTAACCGTGGTGGTAATGTTGGTTGCTAAAACAAAATCTTGAGGTTCAGCATGCTGTAAAATGCGCCACATACCTTCTACATACTCTTTTGCATGACCCCAATCTCGTTTGGCATCTAAATTACCTAAATAGAGAACATCCTCATACCCAGCTGCAATCCTGGCAACAGCACGGGTAATTTTCCGAGTTACGAAAGTTTCGCCTCGCAACGGGCTTTCATGGTTGAATAAAATTCCATTACAAGCAAAGAAATTGTATGCTTCTCGATAATTTACTGTAATCCAATATGCATAGAGCTTGGCTGCTGCATAAGGACTTCTTGGATAAAAAGGGGTATCTTCGTTTTGTGGAACGGCTTGCACCTTTCCATACAGTTCACTTGTAGAAGCTTGATAAAATTTGGTCTTTTTCTCTAGCCCCAAAATTCGAATGGCCTCTAAAAAGCGAAGCGTGCCAATGGCATCCGCATTTGCCGTATATTCGGGCGTTTCAAAGCTCACTTGCACATGACTTTGCGCGGCAAGGTTATAAATTTCATCCGGTTGTACTTCTTGCACAATGCGAATAATATTCGTGCTGTCAATCATATCCCCATAGTGGAGCGTAAAAACAGCCCCATCCATATGAGGATCTTCATATAAATGATCCACCCGTTGCGTATTAAATTGGCTGGAACGTCTTTTGATGCCATGCACTTCATAGCCTTTTGAAAGCAAAAGACTGGCTAAATAGGCACCATCTTGACCGGTGATTCCAGATAATAAGGCAACTTTATTTTTACCCATATCAAACCTAAGACCTCTACACAAAAACTAGACTTCTCGCACATCCCCAACACGAAAATACTTTGCCTGAGGATGCATAAAATAATACCCGCACACAGAACTTGCGGGGGTCATTGCAAAACTCTCCGTCAAGCGTACACCAAGACGAGATTCTACCTGTAAGAATTCCCATATCTTACCTTTTTCGCTGTGAACGGGGCAAGCGGGATATCCTGGCGCAGGTCGAATACTACGGTACTTCTCCTGAATCAGGTCTTCAATTAAAGTGCCTGGTGTATCTGGAAATCCAAAAATGCCGCGAACTTTTTGATGTAGATATTCAGCAAAAGCCTCCGCCAGTCGATCCCCCAAGGCTTTCACGAGAATAGCGGAGTAATCATCCTGTTTCTTTTCATACTCCAAAGCCAATTGCTCGACCCCATCCCCCATAGTGACGACAAAAAAGCCCAGATGATCTTTTTGCTCAGAAATAGCCGGCGCGATAAAATCAGAAAGACATAAGTATGGTTCATCTGATTCTTTTTTCTTCTGCTGCCGCTGGAAGCAGAATTTCTCGATCTTCTCGGCTGAATTTGCAGGCTGATACACCCAAACATCGTTGCCTTCAGCATTTGCAGGGAAAATCCCCAACAAGCTTTGCGGAGTAAAAAGCTGCTGCTCGATAATCTGTTGCAACAGCGTCTGCGCATCCGCAAATAGATCCTTTGCTTGTTTGCCATACTTAGCAGATTGCAAAATTCGCGGATAAAACCCCTGGAGCCCCCATGTCCAAAAGAATGGGGACCAGTCGATATATTTTACCAACGTGGCGAGTGACTCGCACTCCACATGCTGAATCCCCACAAAGCTCGGTGAAGAGATCTCGGTAGAACCCCAATCGATCTGCAATCGCTTGGCATAGGCTTCCTCTGCGGATAGAAACTGGATCCCCTGTTGCCGCTGTAAGTATCGCTCCCGTAGTGTCGCCTGTTCTTGCAACATACCCTCTACATAGGCTGCTTTTCGCCCTGGATTCATAAGTTGATTACACACATCCACCACCAAAGAAGCATCCGCCACATGAATGACAGGCGATCCATACTGTGGCGCAATTTTAAGTGCTGTGTGAATTTTGCTAGTCGTCGCACCACCAATTAATAAGGGCACAGATAGATTGAGGCGCTGCATTTCTTGGGCGTTGTAGATCATCTCTTCCAGCGATGGGGTAATCAGTCCACTAAGACCGATCATATCGGCATTTTCCGCCTTGGCGCATTCTAAGATCTTTTCACAACGCACCATCACACCCAGATCGATGACCCGGTAATTGTTACAAGCCAATACGACGGAAACAATGTTTTTCCCAATATCGTGGACATCCCCCTTTACTGTGGCAATGACGAAGACCCCTTGCGTCGAGGCTTTTCCCTCTCGTTGCGCTGCCATAAAGGGCTCGAGATACGCCACAGCTTTTTTCATTACCCTTGCGCTCTTGACCACTTGAGGCAGAAACATTTTACCAGCGCCAAAAAGTTCGCCTACGATTTTCATCCCATCCATGAGGGGGCCTTCGATCACCCGCAACGGACTTTGTAAAATAGCCAGCACTTCTTCTGCATCTAACTCAATAAAATCGGCGATACCATGCACCATGGCATGCTCAATCCGCTTTTGCACCGGCAAGCGACGCCAAGCATGGGGATCACCCCCTTTTTCTCGGGCTTCCCGCTGATATCCTTGGGCAAATTCAATCAAGACATCCGTCGCACCTGGATGCTGGTCTAACAGCACCGCTTCAATTTTGCCCAAAAGCTCTTTGGGTACCTCCTCATAGACCTCCAACATGCCCGCATTCACAATCCCCATATCTAGCCCAGCTTGAATGCTGTGATAGAGAAAGGCTGCATGCATGGCTTCGCGAACTTGATTTTGCCCACGGAAAGAAAAAGAAATATTGCTGATTCCACCGCTGGTTTTAGCCCGTGGACAAACCCGCTTAATCTCTCGAACGGCTTCTATAAAAGAAATCGCATAGCCATTGTGCTCTGCCATCCCCGTAGCTACCGTAAGAACGTTAGGGTCAAAAATAATATCTTCCGGAGGGAACCCTACTTCCTGCACCAAAAGGCCATAGGCCCGTTGGCAAATGCGAACCTTCTCTTCCTTGGAAGCCGCTTGACCGTTTTCATCAAAGGCCATAACCACCATAGCAGCACCATATTTTTTTACTTTCCGCGCATGGGCGCAAAAAGCGGCCTCACCCTCTTTCAAACTAACGGAGTTTACAACGCCTTTGCCCTGTATACAGCGCAACCCTGCCTCTATAACCGACCACTTGGAGCTATCGATCATAACTGGCACGCGAGAGATCTCAGGCTCAGAGGCTAGCAAGTGCAAGAAATGCACCATACAGCCTTCTGAGTCCAACATACCTTCATCAAAGTTCACATCTAAAATATTCGCGCCATTCTCTACTTGCTGACGCGCAATGATCAATGCGCCTTCAAAATTTTTCTCCTGAATCAACTTATTGAACTTAGGAGACCCCGTCACGTTGGTTCTCTCTCCCACCAACAAGAAAGGTGCACCCGTATCCGGTACTCGCAACGGCTCCAACCCGCTCAAGCACATAGCTGTATCTCGGGCAGGGGGGGTGCGCGGCGCAAGGGGTGATAACATTTCATGAATTTTGGCAATATGCGCTGGCGTGGTCCCACAGCATCCGCCCACGATATTTACAAAACCACTTTGTGCAAAATCAAGAAGGAACGCAGCCGTATCCTCCGGCAATTCATCATATCCGGTGGGAGCCAATGGATTGGGCAACCCCGCATTCGGATGACAGCTAATCCAACAATCTGCGAGTTTAGAAAGCTCCTCGATGTAGGGACGCATCTGTTGCGCGCCTAGTGCACAATTAATGCCCACACTCCACGGGTTGGCATGGCGAATAGAGTACCAAAAAGCCTCGATGGTCTGTCCGGAAAGAGTACGACCAGATTGATCTGTAATGGTAACCGACACCATAATTGGTAAGCGCAGACCCAGTGAGGCGAACACATTGTCGATGGCAAAGAGGCAGGCCTTTAGATTCAACGTATCAAAGACCGTTTCCACCAAGAGCAAATCAGCGCCACCCTCGATCAAGGCAGAGGTTTGCTCTTCATACGCATCCACCAGCTCTTGAAAAGAAACCCCGCGAAAAGCCGGCTGATTCACGTCAGGAGACAGAGAAGCTGTCTTATTGGTCGGGCCCAAACTACCCGCAACCCAACACTGCCGATCAGGATGCTCCACCTGGAATTGTTGCACTGTTTCTTTGGCAATTCGCGCGGCTTGACGGTTTAACTCAGGCACATGAGCCGAGAATTGATAGTCCTGTTGGGCAATTCGCGTAGAGTTAAAGGTATTCGTACAAATAATATCGCTACCCGCCTCCAGGTATTGGCGATGGATTTTCTGGATATAAGCCGGGCGGGTTATGCATAAAATATCATGATTGCCCTTTAGATCGGAGGGGTGATCGAGGAAGCGATCACCTCGATAGTCAGACTCTTGCAATCCCAGGCCTTGAATCATGGTTCCCATGGCGCCATCTAAAAAGAGAATCTGCTTACGAAGTATTGTGTCAATCATCTTGTATTTTATCTAAGGGGAACCAGCTGCGCAGTTTCCCCTTAAACCCTTCCTTGCCGAATTAAAGCCCCCTTCCCTTAGCGGTTGGTATCATAACAACACACAATAGAGCCTGTACAGGTGATTTCCTTGGCACAACCGCCCCCAAACTGCTCATACTTACACTCATCTGTTGTACATTTGTTATAAATTACCTTTTGTATCCACCCCCCAACAGAACAAGAAGACCCCAAATCTTGCTGATGGCAGGTAATGGGCCGACAAATAATGGTTCCGTTTTCATCTGTACCTCGATACCGCTCGTTGAAACCACATTTTTGCTCATGGCTCGTACAAAGGGTGATAAAATCAGACTCCAACTCTTGAAATGGATACAAGCATTCACACTTGGGTTTTCCGTCTAAAATTTGCGTCACGGTATAGTTAATGGGACAAGAAAAACTCAAACCCGACACAGAGGGGATAAAAGAAGTCGCAGTTGAAATCGCCCCCGTTGCACTCATACTTTTACTTTGCGGATTCTCATAAAAGACAGAGTCAGAGGGGATAGAAGGAAAACGTCGATCTCCCGCATGAGACCCTTTCGGCACATGGACAACATGGATCCGAAGATGAACAGCATCCGCCTTTTCACATTTCGCAGAAAAATGAACACCCCCCGAAGCCGTTCCGGTATCGGTAGAAGTTTCTGCTGAAAGTCCACTTAGATTCGCCGGACAAGAAGCCCAAAAATAGGCCGAAGCTTGGAGCACACAAGTCAGAGGCAAGGATGCGGTTGGGGCACATTTTTTCCCCTCTAGGGTGTACCAAACAGGATGTTCTTCTGTACCTGCAATCGTGTTTTTTTCCAGCCGAGTGGATTCGATTTCGTTGCCAACGGTAAAGGGCAAAATCAATTCCATGCCTCGTTGGTTTATGGCTTGCGTAGCCAAACATGGAGCACCACTTACCTGTCCGAGACAGGCGCGCAAATCAGAACTTCCACCGCTCTTTCCATATAATGCACTAAATGCGACTACATCGGGTCTACCTGCAGCTTCTTCGAGGGTTTTTGCCAATTGATGCATCACCAAAGAAGATTTAAGCGCATACACAGTGACTTGCTGACTCCGCAAAAAAGTCGCGATCCCCAACCCAAGTATAGTGGAAATACCCAGAGAAATTACGAGTTCGACTAAGCTAAACCCATCGTGTTTTATTTGCACAACACGCCTCTTTCTTATTTTTGTTTGCAACAGCTGATGGATCCACCTTCACACACCATCCCCTCTCGTACCCACTCCTTCACCGCATCTCCTACGACTACGCCCTCTCCAGGCTTCAGCATCGAGCCCACTTGCAAAACATCTTGCGCTGACCATCCACTCGTGTCTAAGGTTTTATCTGCATATATACTGTTCTCCCGTGTATCGTTTCCGGCTGTTGTCTCCCAACTGTTGCAAGCCCCTCCCGCTGAACCGACTACGCAGTAAAAATTACATCTACCTCTTGTATACTGTTGAATCCAATAGCCCTCTCCACAAGAACCTTGACTTGCAGTAAAGTCAGCGCCTGAGAGAGTTTTACAATCATAAGCATCCGCAAATGATTTACAAATTGGCGCACCACTTTCACTTAACCCCCGATAGAGTAGACCAGCTGGACAGGCAAAAGACGCCTTGCTCAACTGCGCACAAATAGGTCCTTTTCGATTGGGAGGGTATGTCTCTGAAGGAACATAAGGCAATTTACACGTGCAACTCATCACACCTGTCGACAAATACCCTGATGCGACGGCCCCTGGATTGCAGCTGGCGTTTCGCGCTGAACCCAATATATCTTGAATAGACAACGCATAAAACTGCACCAATTTTGGTAAAGCTGGCAATAAAGGCGCGCCATTTTCGGGCTTCACCTGCGTAACAGAAAAACCCACATATAATTCCTGCGCTCCATTCACACAGGTCGTGGGATGCCCCAACGTAGGATCATCCCCGAAGGGGCACACTGCATAAAAAAAAGTGTCCACAGTAAATATGCAAGTCGCCTCGTTTGGACTGCAGTTTCGTTTTCCTATGCTCGAGTAGTAGATAGAAGAGATCGCTTCGCTGGTGAACTCACCAGTAGGATGGTGCAATGTAAATTTGTTTCGACTTGACTTCGTATTAGGTGGCGTTGTCATGTCCTCTGTACAGCCACTGCCGACTCCGATTGTACACCGAATTAGCGCGTCATTCTTTGAATCTAACAAACTGGCGTACAGCGCACTTGGAACCTGCAGTTTAGAGCGAATGTCATGCGCCAGTCTTTCTTGCACCGCTTGTAGGCGGATGCGCTGCTTAGAGCGCGCCGCATTTTGATAGAAATAGGTTACTCCGACAAAGGCGATGCCCAATATCGAAAAGGCCACGAGAACCTCTAATAGAGAAACTCCCTTTTGCCAAGATCGACGCACAAACTGCCCCCATGACACGAGTAAGAATTTGATTTTCCATGACTATATCTTATTTTCTACACCCTGTCATGACGTTGGCCGATTAACCTCGTGCGCCTGATCATCTACATTCTCAAGAGTTTCTCATGGAAAACTCCTTGAACTGGGAGATCGGAGCGACTATAAGTAAGCCCCAATTCACACATGATTTACAGGTTATACGTTGAAGACTCTGCAGGTGTTTTTTTCGAAATCAAAACAGGCTGTTGTATCATGCTTACCTGTGCGGACTGGGGAGTGGTACCAATTTTTCCTCACCAGCTTCCTCTTTTTTCTCATCTCCACCACCTATAATGTGCTGCGGCCACTCAAAATTAGCATCATGGTGTCGGCTCCTGACTCTGGAGCCGAAATCATCCCCTTTCTAAAGGTCTGGGGCATTTTGCCCGGAGCTCTTTTCTTTTCCTTTCTCTACGCAAAGCTGTGCAAATATCTCTCCCGAGAAAATGTTTTCTACGCTATCGTGTCAATATTTATCGGATTTTTTGTTTTATTCTTCGCTGTGCTATTCCCTCTTCGAAATGAGATGGAGTTCACCAGTGTAGGGGTTCTGTGCGAATCATGGATCCCTTCTGCAAAGTGGATCCTCGCCATGCTACGCCACTGGCATCTGTCGCTATTCTATATTTGCTCTGAACTCTGGGGCAGTGTCGTATTGTCCATGCTCTTTTGGGGATTTGTGAATGAAATCAGTACAACAGACCAGGCGAAGCGCTTTTATGGGATTTTTGCCCTAGGGGGAAACACCGGCGCTATCGCAGCCGGCATGTTTGGAAATTCCTTTTCGACTCAAGATTTTGATGCCAAACTTCCCTTCGGTGCAACGGGGTGGGAACAATCTGTCTATCTAATCGTCGGGTTAGCGATTCTCTGCCAGGTTGCGGTTCTCGTACTCTTTCGCCTTCTCAGCACCTTGCCCGCTATCCAGCAAAAGGCAAAACGAGATGAGAAGGAGCCAGCTAAAAAAATTACCCCCTTCACATTGCGAAACGCTTTTTCTACCCTATATCGATCCCCTCATCTGCGCTACATCGCTTGTATTGTGATCTGCTACAACTTTATGTTCAACTTGATCGATGTGATGTTTACCGACCAGCTCCATATTCATTTTGGTAATGACACAGGGGCATTCAATGCCTTTATCAGTCGTGTCACCATTGCCAACGGTATCATTGCAACCTTTATTGCCTTGTTCGTTTCGGGTAATTTGCTGCGACGCTTTGGATGGAGATCCACTGCGCTCACCACACCAATCGTGGTTATGCTCAGCTGCATTGGATTTTTTGGGATCCTCCTCTTTCGCGATAGCTTTATCACCCAAAGCCTGGTTTTCTTCTTTACCTGCCCCGTAACCTTGCTTGCAGTCTATCTAGGCGGTATTCAACAATGCCTCACACGCGGCCTCAAATACACGCTATTTGATGCGACCAAGGAGATGGCATTCATTCCTCTCTCCCCAAAAGAGCAGCGACAAGGTAAAGCCGTTATCGATGGTGTTGCCTCACGCTTCGGTAAATCAGGGGGGTCCTTCTTCTACCAATTTCTGCTCCTCTTTCTTCCCACAATTGCAGCAACACTACCTTATGTGGGGATCCTCATTTTGATTATAATCGGACTGTGGATCTATGCTGTGATTGGTCTTACTCGCAGCTTAAGTGTAAAATTGCGAGAGAGAGAAGGGGAAGCAATTTAAGTGTCCCACCATCCCACTCGATCGTGGGACATGCCCGTACGGCCTAGGCGGCCTGGGCATGACGGACGTCACAAACAACCCTTTACTTCGCATGAGGGGAGGCTGCAGAGGCAGCGTGCTGCTTTACCTGCATAGCCAGCGTACGAAGCTCCTGCGCTTTCTCTTTTAATTGCGCTGGAGTGAAATTCTTGTAGTAGAGATTTGAATCTTCGTTTTCTTTACGAGGCGCTACCGCTACTTTTTCCAAAGCGGCCGCCGCCTGTTCCAATGCTACTTGCCGCATTTCTGGGTATTGGGGAAAAGCTTCAGCCAGTTGAATTTGACTATAAGCACACGCATGCCAAATCTGTTGCTTACAATAAAATGCCGCAACAAATCGATTCGCCTCTGCCAAACGACGGGTCCCCTGCTCAATCAAAGCGGTTGCTTCTTTCGCATGGACATTCTCAGGATATTCTTTAACTAAGGTTTTCCAATTCTCTACCGCTTTTTGGGTATACTCTTGTTCACGGTCGATATCGTCTGGAGCTTCTTTCCAATATGTATCCCCCAGTCGAAATAGGGCAAATGGAACCTCTGGATGCTTGGGGTGCAGCTTGGCAAACTGCTTGTATGAAGCGCCTGCTTCTGCATATCGGCGCAGCTCGTACTGGCTATTTGCGAGCAAAAGCTCGGCTTCGATGGCAAAACGGCTATAGGGAAAGCGAGATTTGAATTCTCCCAATCGAGTGATGGCAACCTCATAATTGCCATCGGTATACGGCTCCTTGGCGATTTGATACGAATATTCGGCTCGCTCTGGATCAAAGTCCTTTTGCGCGCAAGAGGGAAGAAGCGACAACCACACGAAAAGGCAAAGAAAAATGACACGCAAAATAGCTCCTTTGGTTCGACAACCCTACAGTTTCCCCCGCCGCTGCCGATATCATCCCTATAAATAAGGGCTGAAATCAGGGCGGTTTCCCTGTACCAAGAGAAAGAGAACAACCAACCTTTTTGACTGCGCATGAATATGGATACAAGAAGACCAAAGCAACGAGAAAAGAAAGACTCTGCGCAGCTCTTTGGGCTTTTCCTGCTCGCCTCTGTGCTGCTCCATATCGCAAGCTTATTCGAGTTGTCACATCTTAGCCTAAAAAATCAGCGAAAAGAAGATGCAAAAGACACCCCAATCCATGTAAAAGTGGTCTCTGTACCTCAAAAAAAGCCATCCCCACAAAAGAAAAACCCAGACCCCACCCAGATCCTAGAAGCACCACAACTGCCCACCCAAGCACCCGATGAAGCCGCGTTTCTGGGGCAAGTTGATCATCAAACCCAGCATCAAACTCGGGTTTCCACTCGAACCCCCCGAAGAAAACAAGCCGATCCGAGCGTAAAAAAAAGCGCCCCGACCACAAAAGGTGCCCGCGCCGTAGCCAGTTCTTCGCCTTCAATATCGACCCAACCTCAGCTTTCCATGGAGTCTCCGCCTCATCCCCCTCAGAAGATTGGAGTAGGGCCCAAAAAACTCACCAATAATGCTGTACACCAGGAGGCAGCGCCCCATCTACCGAAGCAAGGCCCCCATGCTTATGAGCAGCTCTTAGCCAGTTCGCAGGAAAATATGGAGCCCCAAGTAACAGCTGGCTATCAAGATTATGTTGATGATGTTCTGGCAGAGGGGGATGCCATCGACATTAATACCAAAGAATACAGATATATCGGATATTTCACCAACATGCGAAAAGCCATTGAACTGGCCTGGAATTACCCCATGGAGGCAGCCAAACAAGGGGTGGCTGGTCAAGTACATCTACGCTTTATGATTGAGGAAAATGGGGTTGTATCCAAAGTCTCCGTCTTGGACTCTTCCGGACACGAAATCCTGGACTCCGCCATTGTCGAAGCCATTAAAGTAGCCGCTCCATTTGCCCCTTTGCCTGTTGGGTTTAATCGAAAAAACCTAGAAGTAACGGGCACTTTTCACTACTTGCTCCACGAATAACCTCGTCTTCCCTCCCTGTGTTATACTTACTCTCCGCCGCGTTATCCGCCAGGGGGGTTGCATCTCCTGGCAATAGCAAGTATGTAAAAGGTCTCATTCACAACGGCGGAAATTCGCCACAGGAGTCCCTTTCGTATGAGGCAATTCTTTCTTACTTTGTTGGCATTCGCTGGTATCAGCTGCCAACACCCGGGCCTTCCCAAAGCGCCCTCTTCAGCTTCAAAAGTACGCACCCTCTCCTCCACTACTTCCCGCGTTCCCTACCATACTCCGTATGGAGACGATCAATATGCGACCTATTTACAGCAGCGTTTCTCTCGATACCTAGGCAAGTTTCCCACCAAACTAGAAAAGAAGCCTGCTTCTTTTCCATTGGCAGAAAATATCCCCCCTGTCCTTCAACCAGAAGTTGCACAATGGATTCACTATTTTAAAACCAAAGCAAACCGCAGCCTGCGGCAATGGCTGGTGCGGGGAGATGCCATCGCATCAACCATCATCCCAATTTTGGAAGCCCAAGGTTTACCCAGTGAGCTCTTTTATGTGGCCATGATCGAGTCTGGGTTTGATAACCACGCCTGTTCCCCTCGTCAAGCGGGCGGGCCTTGGCAGCTTATTGGTGCCACGGCACGTTTGCATGGATTGGAAATGACGCCCTGGGTAGATGAACGACGAGACCCAGTAAAAGCCACTATGGCTGCCGTCGTCTATTGGAAGAAGTTGTACCAGCAATTTGGAGATTGGAATTTGGCCATTGCAGCCTACAATTCGGGGCCTCGCACCATTCAAGACCTGTTACGCAAAACCACACCTGAGAAATTTTGGACCTACTCAAAAGGGAAGGTTAAAAGGGAAACCCGAGAGTTTGTACCCAAGGCTTTGGCGGCAATCTTGATCGGACTCAACCCAGAAGCCTATGGGATTCGGGTAGAAAGAGATCCAACGTTGGCATTTCCACTGCACTATGCCTATTTCCCTACTCCGACATCGCTTCCACAAATTAGTCGCGACTATGGAATCCCATTGGCCAAGCTGCGCTATTGGAATCCGGAGCTGATCCATGGGAAAACCCCACCGCAACCGCCTTTTCTTTTGCCCGGATATCCGGTCCGATTGCCAAAGAAAATCATTCAGACCAGCGCACTACCACTGCTGCGGCAACAATCTGCGAGAAAAGACCTGCCAGCTCTTCAAGTCTTTAAACGTATCTAGCGTCGCTGCTGAGGGAGTGTTGTCGACAAACAATTGGAACGCGACCACATGCGAACCCGCATCTAAAGTCGACATATCCAGCGCAATGGCCACATTCACCGGACTCTTGCCAAGCGGTTGTGCCTTATGGGATCGATTGGTGATTTCCTTTCCCGGCTCTTTTTCTACATACAACATCGGCAGTGTTTTCGACTTCACCATCTCTGGAGAAAGACCAATCTCCATAAAAATCATAAAGGCAGGATCTAATGCTGTAACCCAATAGGACGAAGCCGCAGGTCCACTCGCAGAAAACAGATCCCATACGGAACCCCCTGTGTATGCGGGCATATTGGAGGCCAGCCGCAGGTCTTTAGGATTTTTTACCGATGAAAACCCGTAATAAAACAAGCTCCCTTCATTTAGGGTTTTTTTACCAGAGAATGGATTGTCAATGGCAGCTGGTAAAATAATGGAGTTCGAAAAGAAAGAGACCTCGGTATACATACCCAAATCAAAATTGATTTTCAAAAATTTATAGGAAAAAATTACCCGTGCCAACACGCGTACAGGACCAATTTTATATGCCTCTAAGCTTGACTGCACATCTTCCTGGTTGATTTGAAACGTTAAAAAATATTTCAAATCAACTTTCAAATAAAAGGTAGAGGTTAAAATCAAGGGTGCTGTTTTTTTCTCATGGTCAATAATGGAAATACCCCGCACCACAAGGTAGTTCTTGGGATTAAAAAAATACTGATAATTTGCAGTGCGAATTTCTGATTCTGATATGTGATAGTCCACATAATGTTTAGGAATCAGGGCTGGAGGATTTCGCTCATATACCCCAACGTAAACGGCCCCTTTTTTACCACCCAGCTCCAAACGAACTTCATATAACAAGCTGGGTTTTGCCATTGACCATTTGGTTGGCACTTGAACTGGACCTACATCGTCCCCCATAAAACTCAGCTCATCTTCTCCATCAAAGAGTCCATTGCCAAATTGTCGGTTGGGTAATGGCCCTTGATCTAGAACAAAATCGCCAAATCGATCCCGTTCATCAATTTGAAATGGAATCGGAATGGCATTTCCATTTTTATCCGTTTGAAATACGCGATATAAGCGAATTTGGTGGTATTCGATGGGTCGCACTGTCTTTGCCGGGATAATAATCGGGGCTGTATGAATCCCCCCCCACAAACAAAATGGAGAGAAAATACCCAGACCCAGAAGCATCAAATATTTCATGGGGCAACCTGAAGCAAAGGGGAAAAAACATCTCTCCCTTATTGTACAGGAACGAAAAGAAAATCAGCAGGGGTAGGGGTTTTTAGAGAGGATTAATGCTGATGCTGGCAGGTCTGAGCATGAGAGGCAGGATCATCGTGCCGATCAAAAACAATATGAAGCAAAGACCCAGCAATCAGCGCTTGGAAGTAAGCCAACCAACGCTCATCAGTCCACTCGATCATACCATCAGCCAACTCATAGCCGACCAAGGTAGAAACACCCAATAAGAAGAGTAATACCATGGCATACCGCTTCCCGCGTCGGGGGTAGAACAGGTTCCAAATCAAAAGCCCAACGGGCAACTGATGGAGCAAGATTCCCATAGAGAGAAATTCACCTGTGCCATGGCTATGAGTGTGCCCATGTCCGTGGTGCGGCAGGGCAAGACCAACGCCATCCATCAATCCATGCACCACCAAACCAAAGACCACCAAGCATAGAGAAAGGTAATGCACTTGCACGGCATACCGCACCCACAAACGCTCCATGAACGTTGGCAGAAACAACCCCAAAAAAGCCGGGACAACTACAATAAAACCAGCAAGTTCAATGCACTCAGGAATCAAAAGCAAAGAAACCAATCCAACCACAGAGACTTGAGTGAAGGTTTCAATGGTTTTCCAAGCACCTTTGTATCGAGAGGCACCCCAGTAAATAACAGGCGCAAGCCAAAGAACGAAAATATTCAGTAAAACCAGGAACATACTACTCCTTGCGGCAACAGGGCCTCTTTGTGACTTCCATACAAATGGGGGAAGCTCGCTTGTATACCACAGCATCTAACCTTTCGCACGCTTTTCAAGCCCACCGGCAAAAAAACCCTTACTCCACCAACCACTTGATCTTCAAAGCAAGTTCTATATCATGGTTCGAATCTGAGAAGTTTGAATAGTAAAGCATGGATATCCTCAATACGACCAAAGGTCGGTCTGGGGGTAAAAACAGGCAAATAACAGGGAGATTTTCGTGCGAATTATCGTATGCATCAAACAAACCCTCGATACAGAAGCGCAGATTCGAATCAGCGAAGACGGAAAAGAACTGCGCCTACAAGAGGCCAAAACCATCTTGAATCCCTACGATGAATTTGCCATCGAAGAAGCCCTCCGCATCCAGGAAAAGGCGGGAGGAGAAGTTATCGTTGTAAGCTTTGGCCCTGACTCCGTAAAAGAACAAATCCTACGAGGACTTGCCATGGGAGCAGACCGAGGGATTTTGATCTCCTCTGTTCCTTTTCGTCAATCCTCTTCTTTGTTGGTTGCCACCGTCTTATCGAAAATCGTAGAGCAAGAAAAAGCTGACCTCGTCCTCTGCGGCAAGCAGGGAATTGACGAGGACAATATGCAGGTAGGCGTCATGCTTGCAGAGTTGTTGGGATGGCCCCATGTGAATGCAGTCACACAGCTCACCCTCTCTGGTCCTTCCGCCCATGTAGAACGAGAAGCGGAAGGGGGGCAAATCGAGGTCTACCGTGTCGAACTGCCCGCTGTTTTGGGTGCACACAAGTCCCTTAACACCCCCCGGTACGCCTCTTTGCCCGGCATCATGAAAGCCAAGAAAAAACCTCTTGAGACCAAAACAGTATCTGACTTGGGTCTCCAAGAGTCTGCTTTACAACAGTTGGTACAAGCAGTTGCCGTGTCCTATGAGTTTCCTCCCAAGAAGCCTACGGGCAAGCTCTTCAAAGGCGGGTCAACAGAAGCCATGGTAGCCGAAGTGGTGGCCTTGTTGCGCACAGAAGCCAGCGTACTCTAACCCTTACGATAACAAGGAAAGGAACATATTGTGAACATATTGGTTTTCCTGGAGCAACGAGACAATGTACTAAAAAAATCCTCGTTAGAAGCCCTCTGTGTGGCGCACCATATCTTACAGGGAGCAGGTACCGTAGAAGCATTGATTCTCGGAGAAGAAACCCAGGCGCTATGCCAGCAAGCTGAAGGGTTTGGTGCGACTACCTGCCACTATGTAGACGCCCCCAGCCTGCGCAACTACCAGCCTTTGCTGTATAAAGAGCTTGTGGTACAAGCAGCACAACGGCTACAGCCAGATTGTATACTCGGTATGACCACGCCGTTGACCCGAGATTTGTTGACCCGTTGTGCAGCTCACCTAAAAGCACCCATCCTCACGGACCTGGTTACCGTCGAGGTCCAAGAGGGGCGGCTTACAGGCGGAAAAAAACCGCTCTATGCAGGAAAAGTACTCGCCAACATGGCCTTCCAGACCCAGGGTCTTCGCATCGCCACCTTCCGCCCCAATAGTTTCAGGGTACAAAAAATTCCAGGCACAATGACAATACAAGCCATGCAGCTGGACATCCCCGGTACCGCCATGGAAAAAATTGCCCTCACTGAGATTCGCAAAGGCAAAAGCCAAAAAGCGGATCTCACCGAAGCCTCGCGCATCATATCTGGGGGCAGATCCTTGGGAAGTGCTGATAATTTCGCCATATTGCAGCAGTGCGCCGATGTACTGGGCGCCACCGTAGGGGCTTCCCGGGCGGCGGTAGATGCAGGCTATGCCACCCATGACATGCAGGTGGGGCAAACGGGTAAAACTGTGAATCCAACATTATATATTGCCTGTGGGATCAGCGGTGCAATCCAGCACGTAGCAGGGATGCGCACATCCAAAATCATTGTGGCCATTAACAAAGACCCTGAGGCGCCGATTTTTTCGATCACAGACTACGGTATTGTGGCGGATTTATTTGAAGCGGTGCCGATTCTTACGAAGAAACTGCAAGAGCTTTTAAAAGAGTGAGGTGGTAGGCCTGGGCGGACTCGAACCGCCGACCTCTCGCTTATCAGGCGAGCGCTCTAACCAGCTGAGCTACAGGCCTATACCCATCGAAGACTTCGAAGGGAAGACCAGTTACTAGCAAAAACCTGCGGCCCTTTCAAGGGGAAAAGCGAGAGACGTATACCTAACGCCCTGATTCTGGCGCCGTAAGCACCCTCAATACGATGCGGCGGTTTTGATCCTCATACCCAGGTCCTGGAATATGAGAGGAATTGGAAAGCCCTGCTTCACCCTGTCCCACAGCCAAAACGCGCTCCGGAGCGAATTTCAGTACCTCCACAAGGAAACTTCGCACCGTAAGCGCCCGCTGGTAGGACTCCAGCTGATTTTCATTCCAATCGCCCGATTCATCTGTAAACCCTTCTACTAGGAGTTGAGAAAAATAGCCCCCGCCCAGCTGAGCGGCGAACTCCCGCAACTTCGCCACACCGGCTTCTGACAGGGCATAGTTTTGCTCATGGGCGCCCGGCGCGACAAAGAGATCTCGATACAAAAGTTCGCGCTCGGGTAGCGCTTGCTGACTTCGCTCTACCACAAAATTAGGCAAAGTCACTGGATCGCCTGCCATAATCCCAGGAAACTGGGGGAATACTTTGCGAGAGAGAGGGGATCCATCCTCTAGCACTTCTGCAACGGCGATACCTGCAGTCGTACGCACGATCTTAATCTTGCCAGTTTCGATAGGGACTTGGGATGAATCAGGATCTTGTCGGTATACATAGAGAACGCTTCCCTCTGGAAAAGAGGTGGCATGATTCACAGATACCAACCCTTTTCGCCCTGGGTCTAAGAAGGTTTGAATCGTGCTGACTGGCGGCGTAGGGGTTATTGCAGGAGAAAAAGGAGAGATTGGGGTTGCGTATCCCTGTGAAATAGGGAAAAACAAGGCGCCCCAGATCCAAAACCCGACTCGCATCGTAGCCTCCTTCTCTGTTTTCTACTGGCATCTTATTCGGCTAAAAAGGCAGGATTCATAACTGTCAGGGAAAGGCAAAGATAAGAAAAAAGGAGAAAACTCCAGGAAAGAACAGACGGATTGAGGCATTTTTGTTGCTTTTTATATCTTTGATTTGATCATGGGGAGAGACAGGTCTTTGTCTATGGCTTATATATAGAACCCTGCTAGAGATACCGGGGATGGCTTCCGGACTTGGCATGACAACGCTACGTATGACGACACCCCTCGCGGGTATTTTTTTTTGAGGGAGAGACCCTATGGGCATTCTAACGACGTTATTTGGTACCCGAAACGATAAAATCATCGCGTCTTTTCGCCCGTTGTTGCAAAGGATCAATGAACTAGAGCCGCGAATTCAAGCTCTTTCTAACGATGAAATTCGCGCCCTATCTGGGGCTTATCGCGAACGTCTTCAACGAGGCGAAGGCATTGACAGCTTACTGCCAGAGGCCTATGCCACCTGCCGTGAAATGTCCAAGCGGATCTTAGGGCAACGCCACTACGATGTGCAGCTTATCGGCGGCATTGTATTACACGGGGGTCGCATTGCAGAAATGAAGACGGGGGAAGGGAAAACTCTTACTGCCACACTACCAGCCTATCTTCATGGTCTGTCTGGCAAAGGGGCTCATGTGGTCACGGTCAACGACTACCTGGCCAAACGAGATGCAGAATGGATGGGAACCCTCTATCGCGCACTCGGGATGAGTGTGGATACCATCGTCCACGGCCTTTCCGATGCGCAGCGCAAAGATGCCTATAAGGCCGACATCACCTATTGCACCAATAATGAACTTGGCTTTGACTTTCTGCGCGATAACATGAAAACCACACCTGATCGCCTTGTACAACGAGGTCATAATTTTGCCATCGTGGATGAGGTCGACTCCATCCTCATCGATGAAGCCAGAACCCCACTTATTATTTCCGGCCCTGCAGATACCAACACCGATCTATATAAGAAAGTGAATGCGGTTCTGCCTGGAATCAAACGCGATATCGACTACACCGTCGATGAGAAGAGTCGCACGGTATCTCTCACCGAAGACGGCATCAGCAAGATTGAAAAACGGCTGAATATCGACAACCTATACGACCCCAAAAACATCGATTGGCTGCACCACACGCAACAAGCCCTCAAAGCCCACATTATCTTTAAAAAAGACGTAGACTACGTGATCCGCGACAGTGAAATTGTCATTGTAGATGAGTTTACCGGCCGTTTGATGCCCGGCCGCCGCTACAGCGATGGCTTACATGGCGCACTCGAAGCCAAGGAACATGTGCAAGTCCAGCAAGAAACCCAAACGTTGGCAACTATCACATTCCAAAACTATTTCCGCCTCTATAATACCCTCTCCGGCATGACAGGAACGGCTGATACCGAAGCGGTAGAGTTCAAAAAGATCTATAACCTAGATGTAGTGGTAATCCCCACCAACAAAACGCTGGTTCGAGATGACCAAGAAGATGTCATCTACCGCACTGCACGCGAGAAGTACAAAGCCATCGCCGATGAAATCGCAGAGGCCGGCAGCAAAGGGCAGCCCGTTCTCGTGGGCACAGTATCTGTGGAAAAATCCGAACTCCTCTCCAACTTGCTAACCAAGCTCGAAGTGCCCCATGAAGTACTGAACGCCAAGAACCATGCTCGCGAAGCTGCCATCATTGCAGATGCAGGCAAAAAAGGGCATGTAACCATCGCTACCAACATGGCGGGGCGTGGAACTGATATCGTGCTGGGAGAAGGTGTTGCCGCAATTGGAGGCCTCTACGTTATCAGTACCGAGCGCCATGAGTCACGCCGCATCGACAACCAGCTTCGAGGCCGAGCCGGTCGGCAAGGGGACCCAGGAAAATCCAAGTTTTTCCTCTCTTTAGAGGATGATCTCATGCGAATTTTCGCCTCTGACCGCCTTTCCGCCATCATGCAACGATTGGGCATGGAAGAGGGTGAGTCCATCGTATCCCCCATGGTTACACGCGCCATTGAAAAAGCCCAAAAACGCGTTGAAGAGCAAAACTTCTCCAGCCGTAAGAACCTCCTAGAATATGACGATGTTATGAACCAGCAACGCCAAGTGGTCTACAAACGTAGACATGATGCGCTCATGGGTCACAGCGACCTGCCTTTCTTGCCTCAAGTTGTGGAAGAACTTGTTTCCACGGTAATCCGCAAGCACTCTCCAGAAGCGCTGGATGCGGAAAACTGGGATTGGGTTGCCATGCAAAAGGAGCTAGAGGTTGAGTTTCATCAACCTCTCCCGCTGGATTCAAGCCGAGGTAACGATCTTCATGAAGCGGAGTTGATCGATACGTTGACCCAGCAGATTGAGCAGCGCTACATCGACAAAATGGCGCCGATTCCCACGGAAGATCGCAAAAAAATTGAAAACTATGTGTATCTTCAACTGATAGATAAGGGATGGAAAGACCATCTCTTGGGCATGGATGCCCTCAAAGATTCCGTCAGCTTACGCGGATATGGACAACGCGACCCCTTGCAAGAATATAAGAAAGAGGCTTTTACACTTTTTACCACACTCATTTCCCGCATCGAAGAAGAAGTCACTCTGACCCTCGTACGCATGCCCCAGCCTCAGCCTGTTCAGGCGCACCCGCAAGACTTTATCCCCGAGGATATGCCAGAGCATATCGAGTTGCAGCACCCAACAGCCAAGCCGGCAGCAACTGTTGCCCTCGAAAAAACGTCCGCAGAACGAGAAGAAGACCGCATGGTGTACCATGACCACCATGTACAAGAGGACAAAACAGCGGCACCTCTCCCGTACCGCAGAGAAAATGACAAAGTCGGGCGCAATGACGAGTGCCCCTGTGGGTCAGGGAAAAAATTCAAAAAATGTCACGGATTGGTTTGAGAAATTTTTGGTCGACGCAGAAGAAACTCGTCATCCCCAGCGACCTCTGGTCGCGTCGGGGATCCCCCACGATCGAGGGAGATGCCCATATGGCCGAAGGTGGCCTGAGCATGACGAAGTCTTCACCCCTCTGCAACCTGGCCATCGCCAGCGATTTGTTGCAATTCAAAGATCGGTAGCAAAACTTCTTCTGCACAGTCGATTGCACGCATCACTTGACCTTTGTCAAAAGCCGCTCGCTCGCCAGTACCTTGCAACTCCAAAATTCGGTTGCTGCTGGTCAATACAAGGTTGAGGTCCAAATCGGCCTCGAAATCTTCCTCATAGTTAAGATCCACCAACATTTGGTCATTCTTAAACCCGATAGAAATTGCAGAAACGCTTTCAATCATCGGGTTCTGCTTCAGCCGTCCACTTCGAAGCAATTTGTCGATCGCCAGCTTCAGGGCGACACAAGATCCTGTAATTGCAGTGGTTCTTGTTCCTCCATCTGCCTGGATCACATCACAGTCCACGACGAAAGTTAAATCTGGGCATCGATTCAGGTCCAAAATACCGCGCAAACTACGGCCGATCAAACGCTGAATCTCTTGGCTTCTGCCAGACACATGTCCTCTTTCTCGACGGCCACGTGTATGGGTAGAACTTGGTAGCATGGAGTACTCTGCCGTCAACCAACCGCGGCTATTACGTGTAGAGCGCATCCAGCCAGGAACCCCTTCTTCAATACAAACAGTACAAAGCACGCGAGTATCGCCTGCTTCAATTAGCACAGAACCATCTGAATGTTTGGAGTAATGGGGGGTGATTTTCAAGGGGCGAGATTGCAGAGAGGAACGAGCGTCTTTTCTCATTATGCATCCTTTTTATGTACGTATGTGGGTTTCATATGCCTACGGAGGGGCGGGGCACTGTATGTCAAATGGGGGGGGAATGCAAGCTGCGGCTGTAGCCCAAGTCCATGCTAAAATGAAAGACAGAGCCCTCATTCAGTTCTCTTCAAGGAGACCGGCCCGTGCCATACTCACATGTGATCACCAGGCGCTTTTTTCTATGTGTATGCCTTCTGGCTCCCTCACTCACACAGGCCAAAATTTACTACCGCTCCGATGAATCTCCCGAGTTGGTCCAAAATAAGATCTACACCAAAGCCAATCGTTTCGAGCTCAACTTGCCAGATGTGGGAATTCTCCTCAATCAATCCTTTATCGACTCCACCGTCATCCACGGAAATGCCCTCTACCATATCTCAGAAACATGGGGGTTTGGTCTCGACGTACTCTACGCCAGTAACCAAGACAAGCCGGAGCGCTACTGCATCGAACACTTCTATAACGATCCCAAAAACCTGATCCCTGTTTCCTGCACCAACGAAGGAGAGGATCCAGCCAAATACCTCTATGACAGCAAGGGAAAAGCCGTGACCGGAGCCAATTTTGGCCCCGCCTACATGCCCATTCGAGAAATTAATTCCGTTATATTGGGTACGGCGGTATGGTCCCCTTTTTATGGCAAGCAGCTGGTGCTCTTTTCTCAAACCCTGTATTTTGACCTATACTTGACCTTTGGCGCCGGCGTGATGATGTCCGACTTTTACCCAGAATCGCCTTACCTACGAGATGGAAAATTGTCACGGGGACCTGTAACCGCACCCCTACCTCTCAATGAGTGTAAATCAGGCGCTAACTATCCGGGAATTTGCCCAAAGGATGCCAACTTATCTGCTAACATCGGAGCCGGGGGCCGGCCAGCTGCACAAAGCGAAACATTGCCAGTGGGAAGCTTTGGCATCGGACAAAAATTTCACTTCAAAGAGCGGTTCAACTTCCACATCGAGCTGCGCGATTACTCCTTCCAAAGCTCTGCCACAGGATTCACCAATATCTTTACCCTATGGGGCGGCATCGGAATCCGACTCTAGATTTTTCTCGCAGGCAAAACTACGCCTGTCACATCACCCAATCCAACCCGGTACCCATCGCCTTGGCACCAAGCACGCAGCAAAATTTCATCGCCGTCTTCGAGAAAGATCCGCGACTCCCCCGTTTCTTGCAAACGAAGCGGTTTCGTCCCGGCCCACGCCAGCTCCAACATGCTCCCGTAGGAACTCGGATCCGCGCCGCTGATGGTACCGGATGCCATCAGGTCACCCCGCCGCACATTGCAGCCTGTAACGGTATGATGCGCCAGTTGCTGATCCATGGTCCAGTACAGGTTGCGAAAGTTAGACAAAGAGATGCGTTCAAAGCGCTGCATACGTCCCGTTTTAAGCAAAACCTCCAGCTGCATATCGTACTGTACGCGGCGCGTACCTCGTAGATAAGCGAGTGGTTCAGGGTCTTGCACAACCGCCTCTACAGCAAAAGGCGCCAATGCCTCAAGAGAGACAATCCATGGGGAAATCGACGTAGCAAAGGACTTGCTGACAAAAGGCCCCAGCGGTACATATTCCCAACGTTGGATATCACGGGCACTCCAATCATTAAGGAGGGTTACCCCAAATAAATACTCGGATGCCTGAGACAGCGGAATTGGCAAACCAAGCTCAGAGTCTTTTCCGACCCAAAATGCGACTTCCAGCTCAAAGTCTAACTGCGCACAAGGGCGAAACGAAGGGGTGGCCTCTTCACCCCCTTTTACTTGCCCATGAGGGCGCAAAATAGGAGTCCCACTTGGCACGATCGAACTAGATCGCCCATGATACCCCACCGGCAAATGCTTCCAGTTGGGTAAAAGAGGGTTCTCCTTATCGCGAAACATAATGCCAACATTACGCGCATGCTCCATGGAGGAATAAAAATCCGTGTAATCTCCGATTGGGGCAGGTAAATAGAGCGTTGCCTCAGAGACCGCCACAAGACAACTCGCCAGCGCAGCAGAATCATCTCGCAACACAGGGTTCTCTGCTCCCAGCAGCATCATCAACCGCGCTCGAAAGGCCGCCCAGGCCAAGTGACCCAAGGCCATAAACGCCGTGAGATCGGGCCCCTGGAAGACGGGATGTGCGGTACCCAGTAACCCCCGGGCCTCCAAAAAGGCCAGGTCGATAACAAAATCCCCCAAGCGAGCCCCCACCCGACGGGTAGAATTTGCGCGGGTAGAAAACACACCAAGGGGTAAATTTTGAAGGGAAAAAGAAGAGTCAGCTGCCACGGAAAGAAAGGAGCGCTTGCCCAAATCCTTTGTCATCGGACTTATTCCTTATAAACGATGCGCACCAGGTAACTAAAACGGAATGTCGTCCAATCCGTCTCCGCTGCCGGTAGCATATAGCGGCATAGACGGTGTGTCTCCGCCAAAGGAAGAGCCGGAAAAAGACCCATCAAATCCGCTGCTACGGCTGTCCATATCTGCATTACCTGGCATCTGATTCGGCGCGCCTGCGCCTGCGCTTGGAAGAAACTGCACATTGGACGCGTTAATTTCCGTTGTATAGCGCTTTTGCCCGTTTTTGTCGTCCCATTGTCGCGTTTGAAGCCGCCCTTCAATGAATACAGCCCGCCCTTTTGCCAAGTATTTAGCACAGTTCTCAGCGGCACGGTTCCAAACCACAACTCGGTGCCATTCGGTTTTTTCTTGCTTTTGCCCCTCTTGGCCCCAGCTCTCCGTTGTGGCCACATTTAGGGTTGCCACCGCAACTTGACCTTGCGTATAACGCAGTTCCGGATCTTGCCCCAATCGGCCCATAATAAAGACTTTGTTTACGGATGCCATTTCTACTCCTATCCATGATTCGCGAGATCATTTGATGTATACTGGGAAATTATAAAGACGGTTGCCACTCATCTGGGAAAAGGCAGTGAACTGCCACCCAGTCTTTGTTATAGAGATAGAATAGGTTGTCCGCAAGCGATAGCTGCAGGTCACTCCCGTGAAATATTGAGGTCATCTCCTGTGAAAACTCTCCGTCGATCTTTGCCTTTTTTGTTGCTCAGCAGCTTGTGCGCGCTTTATGTCGCTTGCTCCAAAGAGGAAACTCCGGATGGCATTGGCACCAACATCACCAATCCGATGGATGTGGTAACGAGCCCAGAAGGCACCCATTTTATTGTGCTCAATGCCAATGTAAACACCGATAGCAACGGCTCTCTTCTGGTGCTGCAAGACGATAAAAAAGTTTATACAAAAGAAATTCCTCGTTTAGGGAAACGTCTACAGTTCATCGGCAATGCCTTGTTTGTCACAGCAGACGGGGAAAGCGGCTCAGACATCGCAGGTCAGGTATTGCTCTATGAGTGGAAGAATCAAAACGGTGCTATTCGCCTTGACTACATAAAACGCTGGACCTACGACATCAACACATGCACCCCCTCCAACGTAGTTACTTCATCTGACCCGGCCTATCCCATTGTTGCGGTAAGTTGCACCAACGGCGCTCTGTTGGTAGGTAAAACAGCGCCTTCTTTGGCCGACACCACATTGCATCTCATCCGGCGCTACCCCGGCTATACACGAAACGCAATGTACATCGATACCAAGCGGAAACTACTTTTCGCTTTTGTCACCAGCCTTGGAGATGCCCTCCTCTCCGACAACCGCTACTTCGATTCCAAAGCCTGGACAGGTTCTACACAGGCGACCATCCCTGGGGGAAATGATGTGCCAGATTCATTGGAACAGTCGGTTCGAACGACGCGCAACTTACAAACCAACGGAAGTCCGTACCAATTTGTCGTGCTCGATCTCGCACAAGCAGAAGCCGAGGGATTTGCCTACAAAGATAAAGACAAAGCGCCTGATTTGATTGCCAGTGAGCTTCGCTGGATGTATTTCAACCTGGAAAATGCGGGTACACCAGACGTCACCCTAGAGGCCGATGAAAAATACTATCGCACCAATTTTGCTGAAGCACGCCCCGGATTTGACGGCGATAGTTTCTACTTATCTCATAGTGGCCGCGGAGAGGCTGAAGCTTCTGAACATGCCAATAACCTAATCGAAGTTCGATTTATCGGAGATGCTAAAGCCAAACTTATCAATGGGGTCTACCAAGTACCTCTCACCAAAACCTATTTTGATTTCACACGAAAATTTGGCTTTAAGGGGCCTCAAACCACCCAAAGTTCGTACATGCAAGGTTTTTCTCTCGCTACATTATCGGGGGAAAAAGTGGCCATTATAAATGATAGCTTTCGTGACGTGGTCCTATTTAAAGACCCCTACTACAGCGTGAGTGTAGCTTCTATGCAAAACCCCAACTCGTTTGTTAGTAAAAACTCCGAGCACTTTACTCAAAGTTTTTATCGAACAGCTTTTTCTCCCATCAGCAACCGGGTTTTGGCTCTTTCTTATCACTCTAGCAGTGCATTTTTATATCAAGCCAAATTGGAAATCTCTTTAGCGTTAACGCTTGTGACGGAAATTCATTAACACGACCGGCAGACTATGTACCTAAAAAGAATTATCACAAACGGATTCAAATCTTTCGCAGACAAAGTGGTGATCTCTCTGCGCAAAGATCAAATCACAGGCATTGTAGGACCCAACGGGTCAGGTAAAAGCAATGTCATTGATGCCGTACGCTGGGTCATGGGAGAACAGAATGCAAAAATGCTTCGAGGGGAACAAGCCACCGACATCATTTTTGCTGGCTCTCAAACCCGTAAGTCTCAAGGGATGGCAGAGGTGTCTCTCGTTTTTGACAACGGAGAGTCATCCCCCTTTTGCCCTCCAGAATATCGACATGAAGCCGAGATTGTGCTCACCCGTCGGATTTATATGGATGGAGAACGAGAATTCTTTATCAACCGACAGCCCTGTCGACTAAAAGACATCGTCCATTTCTTTGCCTCTACTGGGCTTGGCGGTCGTAGCTACTCCATGATCCAACAAGGGCAAGTGGATCGCATCCTACAAGCCAAACCCGAGCAGCTGCGAGAGATTTTGGAAGAAGCTGCAGGCACCTTGATCTTCAAGCGAAAGCACCAAGAGACCCAAAAGAAAATTGAAGAAACTCAACTCAATCTATCACGCGTCGGTGATATTTTACTCGAAGTCGATCGACAGTTGGCCTCTCTCGATGAGCAAGTGAAAAAAGCGCGAGAATTCAAGGAGCTTTCTCAAACCCTTCGAGACTCTGAATTTTACCTCTATCAGCACAATTTCCATGGATTTACGCAGCAGAAAAGTCAGCTTGAGCAAAGCTTGCTTTCCGTCAACTCTCTCTTCAGCGAACTGTCCGCTCAATTGGCCTCCAATGAGAGCGCCTACCAACGTCTACAAAAAGAACTCGAAGAAGCCAATCCCGGCCTCAAAAGTTTGAGCGAAAAGATCACGGTCTGCCGAGAGCAATTGGCCATTCAAGAAACCTCGCTTCTCAACATCCAAGATCTCATGGAAAACGGAGAAGAAAAACAAACAGGCTATGAACTAGAGCTCAAAGAAGCATTGGAAGAGTTACTCACAGCGCAAGAAGACACCCAGAAAGTACAAACTTCTCTGGGTCATAATGAAAAGAAAGTACAAGAGCTCGCCGATCAATTTGCCACCATCGAAGAGCAGAAAGAACTAAGCGAAGAAGAAGTCGCGGTTTTTACCCGAACGTTGGAAGAGCTCAAAGAAGAGTCTCAACGGAATTTGCGGCTGTTGGATCAAAATACCCTGCAACTCGAAAGCGCAAAAAAAGAGTTTTTGGAGATCTCCAAACGAAAAGGCGGGATTTCACAAACACTCACAGCGGCAGAAAAAAAATTCTCCGAAGCCTCCATCCTGCTGGAAAGTTTACGAGTAAAATCGAAAAATCATGAGCGATCTCTTCATGAGAGAATGGAAGCTCGCACTGCGTTACAACGAGAGAGAGAGGCCACCGAGCAACAACTTTCGCTTGTGCGAACAGAGCGAGAACAGCTGTTGGAGCAGCATACCCGTCTTACAGCTACACTCGTATCTACCCAAGAAATTTTGGGCAAAGAACAAAACCCTAAGATGGTATTGGAGGCCGCGTCAGAAGTCGAAGGTTGGTTTTTGCCAGAGCACCTCGAGTTCAAAGAAAGTTACGATACGGTTTCACCCGAGGCGCAGCGTGCCTTTTCTGGGTGGGCCGAGCGTATATTACTTCAAAGCCGAAGAGATCTTGCTGCCCTGTTGCCGCATCAAAAACAGCTGCAACAAGATCTTTCTATCACTTTTCTCGATGCCATCTCTGCCTCTGAGTTTGGCGCAACCCGTCATCCCCAGCGACCTTTGGTCGCGTCGGGGATCCCCCTCGATCAAGAAGGAATCCCTTTCTCAGCCTTTCTTTCTGCAAAAGAGAGCCCGATTTCTGACGAAATCTCTGCCTTATTAAACCGACTTATCTATATAGATTCGACGGACAAAACACCGCCAGCAGGAGAGGTATGGTTTACCTCACAAGGCGCAGTGTATACCCAAGCAGATAGCGTGCATCTAGCTGGTGCCAATCGCTCATCTACATTATTGTATACAAAAAAAATCGACAAGATTGAGAAAGACCTACAACCACTCAGTAAAAAACTCGAAAAAACCGAGAAAAAACGAGATGAATTGCAGGCCAAACAGAAAGAACTGCACCAAGAAAATAAAGAAGTTGAAGGGGAAATCTACGAAAAAAATCGCATTTCTCTTGAACTCGCGGGCGAGTTAAAAGCCTGTGAAATGGAAATGCGACATAAAAAAGAACAGATCACCGCCTCGCGAGAGCAAAACCAAGCCCTTATCGAAAGATACCAATCCCTTGAGGACCAAGTAGAAGAGCTTACGCAAAAAAAAGACATTCTGCAGGAAGAAAAACAAGAAATCAAAGCAGAACTCGACAAAACCCTGGAGCAGTCTGCATATTTAGAGGATACCAAAGAAGAGCTGGCTCAACAAAAAGAACGTTTGCAGCTAGATTTGGCCACAGAAAAGACCAAAACGGGCGGCCTACGCGAGCGATTTCAGTTGCTACTGCGTCAACAAAGCAGCCTAGAAGAAAAATACAAGAAAAGAAAACTGGCCCTCGACACTTTTTTAGCGGAAGCCCAACAAGCTGAAACAAACAAAAAACGATTCGAAGACAAAATCCAGCAGCTTCTTGCAGAAAGAGAACAGCTAGAGGCCGAACTTGATCAGCATCAACACACGAACTCTGAACTCCTACAAGCATTGAAGAAGACTGAGTCTGACAGTAAAAAACTGCGCGACAGCCACCTTGACGTACAAAAGAAAAAGGGAGAAGTTCAACTCAACATCGAACGCGCCGAATTGGCTATCAGCGAAATTGAAAAGCAAGTGCAAGAAAAGTATCAACTGGAAATCAAAACCATTGCCTTCGAAGAGCGAGAAGGATTTTCCGCTTCATCCAGCCAAAAATTAATTCAAAAAACCAAAGAACGCCTGGAAAAATTGGGCGATATCAACATGCTTGCTATTAAGGAGCATGAGGAGCTCGCTGAACGCCAGTCTTTTATTAATGGACAGCGAAACGACATCAATGCCTCTCTCGAGGTATTGCAATCAGCCATTGCAGAAATCGAAGAGACCTCCGTCACGCGTTTCATGGAAACATTCACAGTTTTGAACCAAGAGTTTGCAGATTTGTTTCCGATTTTGTTTCCAGGTGGCGAGGCCCAAATTCAGCTTGTAGAGCCAACGTTGCCGCTTAGCACTGGAGTAGAAATTTTGGTTCGATTGCCCGGGAAAAAACGACAAAATATGTTGTTATTCTCTGGGGGAGAAAAAGCGCTGACGGCGATCGCGCTCATCTTCGCACTCTTGAAATCCAAGCCAACTCCGTTTTGCTTCCTTGATGAAGTCGATGCACCGTTGGATGAAGCCAACGTGGGACGCTTTAACAACGTACTCAAAGCCCTAGCGCCCCAATTCCAGTTTATCGTGATCACCCATAGACGACCTACGATTGAAGCTCTCGATATGTTGTACGGGGTTACCATGCAAGAGCCTGGGGTATCCAAGCTTGTAGGCGTGGATATGCAACAAGCCTTGCCGCCTCATTTACAAAAAACCCTGTTTGCTTCCGAGCGAAAAGGAGCGTCCGCTTTTGAATAGCCCAGCAGAAAAGAATAGTAGATTTCATACCTTTCTCAAAACCGCTGCAAAAATAGCTTTCTCCGGAGGCCTTCTCTATTGGCTTATTAAAGCAGATAAACTTCATTTATCCAGCTTGCTGTTGTTGCGAGAAAATCCCACTCTTCTTGTCATATTGATTGCGGTTTGGATTACGGGCATTTTTCTTTGCAGTCTTCGTTGGAAATTCTTATTAGACGGAATCTCGGTTTCCAAAACCTACGCGCAAAGCCTGTATATCACCTCTGTCTCCAGCGCCTTTACCTCTTTCTTACCAGGCACCATGGGAAGCGATGTGGTAAAAGCCTTGTATATCTCTAAAAATCAATCCAAACGCGGCGCTGCTTTTTTCAGTATTTTTCTCGATCGTGTCACAGGGTTTGTGGGACTTTCCTTCTTGGCTACCCTGGTTTCCATTTGTAACTATAGTTTGATACGCAAAAGTGCCTCCATTCAACTGGCAGCACTTTCGTGTAGCTTGATGTTTCTGCTCAGCGCTTCCTTTGTCTTGTTTTTGCTGTTTGGAGCAAAAATCCCACTACCAAAAAAGCTGGGGACACTGGTGAGAAAGAATCCCCAATTTCTCTTTCTCACCAGTGTATACGCCAATCAACAACGCGCTATCTTGCGAGCATTGGCTATTTCCACTGTGATTCACGCAAGTTTTATTACCGGATATATTTGTGTCACGTTGGCGCTAAACCCAGGGCCGGTTCCATTTTTTAGTACTGCAATCTTGGTCGCTTTGGGTGTTACTTTTTCCTCTCTACCCATCTCACCTGCAGGCGTCGGGGTTGGACATTTTGCATTTGAAGAACTTTTTTCTTTGGCTGGGTTACATAACGGCGCTAATGTATTCAATATTGTATTTTGCACACATACTGCTTTAAATTTACTGGGTTTTATTCCGTTTCTTATCGGAAAGCGAGCGGAAGCAAAATCACAGTAATTTCCATTTGCGACCAGATCAATAGGCAAAATATATTTCTCTCTCTCGTGCTTTTTTTCTTCAGCTCCGCCTCCAAAGCCGATCAAATGATCCGTCTCGGAAAGCCCTCTCCCTATATCGTTTCTGCGCCTCATGGCTCCTTCGATTTGCATACGGGACGTATTGTACAAGAGACGTGCGCCGCATTGCCCCAATGGGGTTGTGTAGTGGTAACTGGGTACCGTACCCGCAAGATACCAATCAACGTAAATCGACCCACAGAAGGCATTTCCCTGCTCCCAAATCAAGAGTCTCGCACCCCAGTAGCAGAGGCGGTATACCGACAATACCTTTCCATCATAAAATCCATATCCAATGACCCAAAGTGGTATATAGAGATTCATGGAAATGCGCGAAAAAAGAGTGCCTCTTTTATTGAAATCGCTACGATCGGGCTTTCAATAGAACAATCCAAAAAAATTGCGCTTACCTGGACCCCATTGCTGCATATACATGGGTTATCCGAATACACGCTTCTGATAGAACCACTCCACAAAGTGCATTTTTCTGCTGAAGCAAGCAAAGAATTTGGTAGTTTATCCCAGTTTCAACCAACCCTGCACATTGAGCTCCCCGAAGCTCTACGCTTCGAAAAACAAGAGGCAACGGTGCAATTTCTGCAAAAAGCATTGTCAGTTTTGCCAATGTTGTAATCAGGATTTGTTCTCCATCGAGGGGGATCCCCGACGGCCGAGGCGGCCTGGGGATGACGGACTTGGCTATCGCCTTGGAGGAATGGAAAAACCAAGAACGAATGAGAGCAACACCCGTCATCCCCAGCGACCAGAGGGAGCGTCGGGGATCTCCCCCGATAGAATTTTATGGTAACCTATACCTACACCATTTCTTATATGGAGACACACGTGCTACGCCATTTTTATCTATACTTGCTCCCACTCCTCTGGCTTCAAACCACAGCCCTCTTTGCTGTATATCTCGAATGGGCCCATGAGAGAATCCCCGGGTTCGGAACCCCGGCACAAACGATCCCCATTGATCCAAACACGCACTACGGGCGCCTTCCAAACGAGTTTCGATTTGCCTGGACCCCAACAGGGGTTGAACCCAACCACTGCTCCCTTCGACTACTCGTTTACGCCGGCTCTTTACGAGAAGAAGAGCACGAACAAGGCATCGCCCATTTTCTTGAGCACATGGCTTTCTATAATAGTAAACACTATCCAAATCGCACCCTCATCAAATGGTTTGAGGAAAATGGCATGAGATTTGGGGCTGATCTCAACGCCCATACATCTCCAGATAAAACCGAGTACGAGATTGATCTGAAAACCTGCTCTCCACAAAAAATCGAAGAGGCGTTGATTGTCCTGCGAGATTTTGCCGATGGCATTCGGTTTTCCGATCAATATATTGAAAATGAACAAGGGGTTATCGACGCGGAGGAGCGCCTTCTAGATACCATTGACAATCGAATGGCAAAGAAACAACTAGAAACCATCTATGCTGGCTCCACAGAGGCCTCGCGTATGCCCATAGGGAAGAAAGAGATTCGCAGAGCTTTTACCAAAAAAGCCTTTCAAAAATTTTATAAAAAATG